>JAJZCT010000048.1 GCA_021828925.1 Planctomycetota bacterium | reverse complement strand
CTGGGCACTTTCGCGGCCGGACGTTTTACGGCCCGATGGTCGAACTGGGCCACAAGCTCGTGCCGCACAAGGATCAGCGAGGGGTAACTGATGAGGTCAGCCGAGCGGTGCGGCATGTGAATAAGACTGTCGCGCCGCGGCCGTTTCTACGGCCCGCGTTTGACACCGGCAAAGACGCCGCGGCGAAACTCGCCCAGGAACAGATCACCGCGGCCATTGCCCAGGAGATGACGAAATGATCACCGACAGCGTCATTGCGTACCTGACCGCCAATGCTGGTGTGAAAGCGATTGTGGGAACAAACATCTGGCCTGACATCGCATCACGGACGGCGGCGCTGCCGTGCCTGGTGCTCCAGCAGACATCCCTGGTACACGGCAAAACACTCTCCGGTGATTCGGGATCTGATGTGGCCCATTACACGATCCACTGCTACGCCACGATGTATTCCGCGGCCGAAGCGCTGGGGCGAGCGGTCGATGCGGCGATCAATGGATACAGTGGACCCATGGGATCGGTGACGGCACAGGAGTGCTGGACGATTGATGCGCGGGATGGGATCTATGTGGCCCAGCAGGTCGGTGAGCAGCGGGAATATTGGAAACAAGTTGATATATCGATCCGGTTTGGATCGTGATTTTTTTTGGAGACGTTTATGTTGAATCGAGATTCTATTTTCGCCAGTCCTGATATGCCGTCTGAGACGGTTCATATTCCAGAATGGGGTGGCGATGTCGTGGTACGCGGCCTGACTGCGGCCCAACGCGACAGCTATGAGCAGAGCATGTTGGATAAAGATCAACAGCCTGATCTGACCAACGCGCGGGCCAAATTGGTGGTGCTTTGCACCGTGGATGACATGGGGACCCCGATTTTTAGCGATACGGATGCCGAAGAGATCGGCAAGAAATCGGCCGCGGCAGTCCAACGGATTGTGGCGGTGGCCCAACGCCTCAGCGGCATGGCTGAGGCCCCTGAAAAAAAATGAGCGGTGCCCGGCGCTTCACGTTCCGATTAGCGCTGGCGCTGGGCATGACGGTTCGGGAGATGCTCTCCCGCATGAGCGCATTGGAACTCACCGAGTGGCAACGGTATTACGACGTTGAGCCATTTGGCGAGGAACGCTCTGACCTGCGGGCGGCGATTGTGGCCCGGGTGATTGCCCAGTCCAACGGGGCACGCGCCGCCAAGCTGGAGGATTTCATTCCGCGCTTTGAACGGCGTGAAGCGCGGCCGCAAACGGCGGCTGATCAGATGGCGGTATTCCGTGCCCTGGCGGCGCGGGGCAAAATTGTTAAGGAGTGATCATGTCCACTATCAGAACGCTTAATGTTTTGCTCAAGGCCTCTACCGGCGGGTTCAAAAAGTCGATGGCGGATTCCGCCTCCGCGGCGCGGACGTTTGGTGTGGCGGTGGGCGGAGCGCGCAATGTCATCAAAGGCTTTGAGTCCGGCGGTCTGACCGCAGCGCGGGCCGCGGCGAACCTGACGCGGCGTCTGGTGTCGATGCGCGGCGCATCCGATCCGGTAAAGGTGTCGCTGGCGGGTCTTAAACCGGCCGCGCTTCAGGTGGCGCGTGGCCTGGGACAGATGGGTGCTGCCGCAGTGCGGTCCGCGGGGCATGTTGCGGATCTGGCGCGGCGGGCGGTCGTGGGAGCAGCGCGGCTGATGGGGTTCGGACGATCCGCACACCACGCGGGCAAAAGCTTACTGGGCATGGTCGCGGCGACTAAGCGGCTGGTTGAAGCCAGCGTGGTGTTCAAAGCCATCCAATTCGGAATTCGCGAGCTAAAGTCGATGGCGGCCGAGTTTAAGAGCGTTGCGGACAATATGGAGAAAGTGCATAACCAGGCCGTGCGACTCAATATTTCTACACGTATCTTGAGCGGTCTGGATTTTGCGGCCAAACAGTCTGGTGTGAGTGTGAGTATCTTCAGCCAATCGCTGGACAATATGCTGCAACGCATCGGCATGTTGGCCAGCGGCGTGCGTACTACCAGCGTGCACTTGAGCCAGTTTGGACTGTCGGCAAAAAAACTTGCATCCGAATCGCCGGCGGTGGCGTTGCGGGAAATTGTTCATGCGTTGCATCACACGGGGAACGCGGCGGAACGGGCGGCGCTGGCCCAGGCAATTTTTGGCCGCGGTGGATTGCAGATGATCAATGTGCTGGGGAAGGGCAATAAATCGCTGGATGCTCAGATCAAGCTGGCTAAGCAGTTGGGGGTTTCGTTTAATGCGATTCAAGCCACCAAGGTCGAGGATGCAAACACTGCGTTGGGAAAAATGCAGGCGGTCTGGACTGGCCTTAAGCAGACACTGATCATTCAGTTGGCTCCGATGGTCACAGCGCTGGGGAATAAGTTTGCGAACTTAAGTAAGAGCGGCGTAAATATGTCGGCGTCCGTCGGCAAGGGGTTGATGTGGGTGGCCCATATTTTCGGGATCATCATGGATGCCGGCAGAGCGGTCAGGGCAATCTGGTATACGCTGGAATCGGCCGTGAATGCCATCATCGGAACGATCATCCAGGGGATCGCGAAACTCTCACATGTGCTGGATTACATTGAGCATAAAAAGCCGTCCAAAAACTTCATGGATTACTGGGCGCAGGCGATGGCAGAGCAGCAAAAAACGCTCCACACTCAGCGTAATAACGCGTGGAGCAATTTCATGAAGAATCCGGGGAAATGGGAAAATAAGCTTCCGCGTTGGATGCAGAACCTGCAAACGGCTGCGAATGCGAAGCCTACTAAGCCGCTCCTGGCCAACACGCCGTTTGTGGTTCCTCCCAAAGTGATCAAGCCTCATAAAGTTGCGCATCACCCGCTCCATCACGCGGTGCACCATGCAATTCATCACGCAGCGCGAACGGTGGAGCACCACGTAGCTGCTCAAGTCGTGTTGGGTCGCGGGCAGCTTGGTGGGGTGGATCCCGCCGTAAAGGCCAACACGCAACGGAATTCGATCATTGATCTGCTGGGACAGATCCATGGTGTCCTGGCCAATGGTGTGAAGCTTGCGGAGGCTGCGATATGAGCGTGAAATCCGTGTCACTGCTGACGTTCATGCAGCGATCCATGCAGGATATGCACATCATCAAGGAGACGCAGTACTATCAGGTGGTATGCACCGCGATGACGGACGGCGCGCCTGCGGCCCGCCAGGCAACGGGTATTCCTCAGCCGGGCACAGTGCTTAATTGGAGCACGCTGTGCTATGTTCACCAGGTCACGGCCCAACCTATTCAGGAATCATCGCTGGTGTTCCTGGTGGAAGTGGTGTCCCAAACCCCGAAAAATAATCAGAAGAAAAACGCCAACCCGCTCCAGAGGCCGCCGAATGTGAACTTTGACGGGGTTGCGATCCGCGAGCAGATTCATCAGGACATCAACAATAAAGCCATCGTCAATAGTGCCAACTGCCCGTATGACCCGTCGCTGGAAAGGATATATTATGATGAATCCATCACCATTGACGTGAACCTCGCAAGCGTGAATACAGCGCTTTATTCGACCTACCGCGGGGCGATCAACAGCGACTCGGTCACCATGACGCTGCCGGATGGAAGCACCCGCACATTCAGCCCTTTTACACTTCGATGCGCCAAAATCAGCGCAGATCTGACCTATGAGAACGGTGTGCAATTCTGGAAATGCCGATTTGAGCTGGTCTGTCGCAATCGGACCATCGGGAAACAATCGATCACCTGGAATCCGATGGTAGTTGACCAGGGATTTGAGCACCTGGTAAACGGGGTTCCTGCTCCGAATAAAGGGCTGGATGGCCAGCGGCTACAGAGTCCCCAACTGCTTGACGGGAGCGGAAATTTGCTTAAATCGCCCGCGAGTCAGGTCTTGTTGACATTTAATGTGGATCCGCAGCTTGCGTTTATGACTATTTTGACGTTCTAGGAGATTGTGTGTCCGATCCGCGCGATGAAATTTTCGGATTCAAAGAGCCGGACGTTAAACGCATTGCGTCATCGGTCAAATGGGTCGAGCAGAATGGGGCCAGTGCGCCCGGGCGGCCGATGGCGACCACGCTGGCTGAGGATCAGGTCCGGCGGATGGTGGTGCTGGATCGGGTAATCGACTTGACCTCTGGCTCTCCAGTCACGCGTATGGATTTGTACGCCTGTGGATTAGCTGTGGATCCAGAGGTGACACCAAACGGCAGCAGCGGGTCCAGTGGATCTTCAAATAAAATTGATGGGGTAAGCTATTACGTAGCCTCCCGGCAGATCAGGGATGTTGGCGATGTGATTAACGCGGCTATCCAATGCAACGGCACTGGCGTTTCTTTTACGGCCCAGGGTGCGTCATCGGCGACGCAGGTGGTCTGGCAGACGGTTGATGATGGGGCGAATATCGGGGTTGTGGTTTGTCAGGGACCCAAGGGCGACGCGGATTTTACGGGTCCGAGTTACTGGGTGCAGGTTTCAGCGCTGAAACAAACCTCTGAACCGACACTGGGAAGTTTTAGCCAGGGATCGTCGGCTACGCCGATTATTGTGCAGGTAGATAATGCCGCGGAAATGGGTGCGGGCACGCATAACGTGCTTCAGGGCACGCCGCTGGTGTTTCATCCGATGCGGGAGACGGCTTCAGGGACCACTCCAGGGACTTTGCGATATGTCGCGGCGTTTGTGGATCAGACCACGCAGTATCGGTCTCCGTGCGTGAGCAGCAGCTCCAGCAGCTCCAGCAGCTCAAGCAGTTCCAGTAATTCCAGCAGTAGTTCAAGTAGTGGATCGTGCGGAGCGCCGTCTCCCCTGTCGCTTTGCTTCCCGCTGGCCGGTGGAACACAAACTGTCAGCTTCACTGGTCCCGTGGGGCAGTCGTGGGCTGCCAGCACGTCGGGAGGCACCACATCGATGCTTTCCCCATCCTCGGGGACCATTGGATCTGGTGGGAGCGTCACGATATCCGTCACCGCGATGTCCAACACCGAGGGAGCGTCGGATTATGTTGCAATCTATTGCGGGACCGCGGGTTTACCGCCGGTCGAGGTGAAGTGGAGCGCTAATTGTAGCTCCAGCAGTTCCAGCAGCTCCAGTACATCCAGTAATTCCAGTAACTCCAGTGGATGCGTGCCGCCGATCCGGTACAACACGTCCACAAATTCCCTGGAATGGGATTGCGGATCAGGGAACTGGGTCAATATTGTGACGTTCGGGGCGTGCTAATGCCGACCTTTGGAACACCGCTGTTAAACGCTACAGGCCAGCCCACGCTGATGTATTACAGCTCGGGATCGTGCTCATGTTGTAGCAGTTCCAGTAGTTCTGGTAACTCCAGTAGCTCAGGTAGCTCAGGTCCGCCGCCTGGATCAAGTAGCAGTTCAAGTAGCTCCAGCAGCTCCAGCAGTTCCATTAGTTATTGCCAGGCTTGCCCGTCTTCTGGTGTGACCCTCAATTTTACCCTGACAATTCCCGCGAGTTTCTCCGGATCCGGGTATTCGTTCGCTAATGGAGTGCCTAACTCATCTGGAGGTACGTACTCTGGCACATTGACGTGTTCGCAGGATTCATATGGGCATGCTGTCTGGTCAGGACCGGTAACTGGCGAGACTTGGACTGTTCAAGTTTATTGTGATTCCTGCTCAGACGGAACAAAAAGTTGGGCGGCAGTGTTGATTGGTGTTACCGGCAGTGTGACCTGCACGGGCAATGGCGGCGCAGCGGGTTCTTGGTTTGGGATCTCTCCGATGGCTGGTAAGCCCACGCCGGTTGAATCCTTCACGTTGCTGATCGGCAGTTCTTACTCAGGCCCATGCGAGCTGGTTCCGATTAATTGTCCGAATTCCAGCGGAAAGCTCGTGGTGTCATGAATAACTTGTACCATTGTTTGCGTTGTGAGCACGGACGCCGGCATGGAATGAATCCGCCGCGCAGCGGATCGCCGCCGTTCCAATGCACCGCGGACCCGCGCGGTCGCAAACTCCCGGATATTGCGGCCGCCGGCGACTGCCCTTTGAAAAAATTTATGCCACCCAAATATTTTCGCAGCGCCGATGAGATCGCTGGCGTGCGGGCAATATGCTCCACGTGCGAGCATCAGCATGGTATTGATGACCGCGATCACACTGTCGCGTGCGATATGTGCCGCCACTGCGGCCGCAAAGTAATACACCTTCGACAACAGGGCTGCCCGGTTGGAAAATTCGCGACGTTTGCGCGAACCGCCGGCAGACCCATCGTAAAGGAGAACCCCATGATCAATGAACAGTTGATTACCAGCCGTCAAAACCACCTTAAAATGGTCAATAACCTGCGACAAATCGCGGGATTGGCACCGATTGCGGAGTTAGACCCCGTTCAATCGCCGCATCTTTTTCCGCCCGGATCCGCATCCGGATCTGACCAGCAATCGCAGCCGAAGCGCGGCGAGGCGATCATTTTGCGTAACTGGCAATCACCTGGCGACATCGTGATGCTCACCGCCGCGGTTCGGGAACTGTCGCGGCAGCATCCCGGGCGGTTCCGGATCAACATCGACACCTCCGCGGGCGAGCTTTGGGAAAATAACCCCTATCTTGATCGCACGGTTGCGCGCGGCGCGGGAGTACGCGTCATTGAGTGTGGCTATAACCTGATCCACAGGTCCAACCAGAGTGCGTATCACTTCATCCATGGATTTGCTCAAGACTTGGAAGACAAGTTGGATGTGCGGATCAGAATGAATGAATTCCGCGGCGATATTCACATGACCGATGCGGAGAAATCTTTCCAGCCGGTGGCCGGATTTGACGTTGGAAAGCCTTACTGGATTGTGGATGCGGGCTGCAAGCTGGATTTCACAGCCAAGTTGTGGAATCCGGAATATTTTCAAGCTGTGGTTGACCATTTTGCCTCAGGTTTGCAGTTCGTGCAGATCGGCGCGGCCGAGCATTTTCATCCGGAGCTTAATGGGGTTGTGAATCTGGTTGGTAAAACCTCCATGCGTGATCTAATCAGGTTGGTTCATCACAGCCTGGGTGTGCTTACGCCGGTGAGTTTACCGATGCATCTTGCCGCCGCGGTGCCAACGCGTCCGGATCGGCCGAGGATTCGAGCCTGCGTGGTAATCGCCGGCGGCCGAGAGCCTAGCCACTGGGAGCGATACCCGGGCCATGATTTTATCGATACTATCGGCAAGCTGGAATGCTGCGCTGATGGCGGATGCTGGAAAAACAAGGCTTGGGTACCGCCAGGTGACCAGGACAAGAGTCTTTGCGTCAATCCACTGGAATTGACCGTGGAAGGTTGGAAGATTGTCGGAGGCGAGCGTAAACCTGCGGGCAAGCTACGGGTGGCCAAGTGCATGGAGATGATTAAGCCTGAGAGCGTGGCGGGGATGATTGAGCGGAACATCGAGGCCGCCGGGGGCCAGGTGCGCGGCGACGGCATCGCGTGGCCGTCGAACAATATAGTGGAATTCCGTCATGGGTTGGGCGATTGTGCGCAATTTGCGCGGGTGCTGTTGGCGTGCACCTTCAGGGGCGATCCTATACCGGCCGTCAGTTGTGACCCGAACAAAGTGTCTTTCTTCCACGCGTGGGGCCTGCGCACGACCGATGGACGCGGGACCCCGATACAATGGTTATACGGAGAGAAATTCAATCAGGTCGGAAAATATATGGAGGATTCCAACAAGGTAAAAATTAACCTCCCGTTATTGCCTTTCGTCAGGGATGTGCAAGGGGTATGGGATAGCGTCTGCGCCTTTGACAGCTCGATTGTCCTTGAGAGCAGGCAGGAGGTAGCGCCTTGTCGCCCTGCGGGGGACTGGCAACATCGGCTGGAAGGTCTGCCAGAAAAACTTGTTTTGTTCCATCCCAAGGGGACTAACTTCGCTGGACAGAAAAATTTAAGCGATGATTTGATCGAGCAGGTTCAGCGCGGCCTGGCCAATCGAGGATACGGGGTAGTGGTCTTGGACTGGGATAGCCGTGTCAAGGCTATTGACCATCCGAATGTGAAGCACTTGTCGGAGTTTGGACAAGTCCCGGCCAATGAATTTTTGGCACTCATTGAATACGCGAATCTATTTATCGGAGTTGACAGCGGGCCACTGCATACAGCTATGCTCAGCCGCACGCCTACGCTTGGCGTTTTTACGCAACTGCATCCTGTCGCGGTTTGCCTGCCGCCCCCTCGCGGCGTGAATTTATGCCCAAGATCCCGCCAGAACGAGCCTCTCCGCGTCAAGTGGAGTCTCATAGATTATGAGCGTCTGACTTATGACGTTATACGCGAGGCAGCGGAAGATCTAATTGATTCATGCTTCGAAAATCCTGCTCACCACGGGATGGTGAGAAATCTAATACGACTTTGCGAGGGGAGACAGCAAAGCTACTTAGCCATTTTGCTTCACGCCTGCGAAGCTTTCCGGCGTGGCAATAACACAACAATTGTGGAGACTGGATCGCTGCGGGATCCAGGAAATTTCGCAGGCGATGGCCAGAGCACGTTAATCTTGGCGATGATTGCGCGTGCGACGGGCGGAAGGCTAGTCTCCATAGACATCGATGGGGATGCACAGACGCGTGCGAGGTGCTACTTAGGTGCGGACCTCTGTTCGGTTGTCGATTTCATCGCCGGCGACTCCGGTAAGCTACTGCGCGAGATCGTTTTGAAGTACCGCCCTAGCGTCGTGATGCTTGATTCCTTGGACTACGGCCGACCCGGAAGCTCGCTTCACTGCGATCTCGAATTCAGCCAGTTGAAGGGTATTTTGGATGCAGGAGGAATCCTTGCTATAGATGACACAGCCCGCGAGGCAAAGAGTTGGCGCGGAAAAGGCGAGACTGTGGCAGCCAGACTAGAAGGCTTGCCAGCAGTCGAGATATTGGCAGAAGACAAAATGGTTGTCTATCGCTTTAATACCCCAACAGACACCTGAACAGCCCCACGAGCCAGGGCGTGATCCCCATAGAATCCCAGAAGGAGAACTCCTGTTTTTGGCATCACTTCTCGCGAATGAACATGAAAGCTCGGCCCGGTGCCAATTTGGGCTATCAGTTCGCCTTGCAGCTCGCCCCCAAAGCTGATGCCGCTCGGCCTTATTAAACGAAGCCGCCCCCACTGTGAAGAGGTGTAGCTGCCGCGAGCCACAATAGACAAAAGTTCCCCTTTGCGGACGCTGATCGTCGGCTGCCATCCCTTTTCGGCGCTGACGGCGAATACCTGGGCCGCAGGACCTGTTGTATGCAGTTGCTTAAACCTCGCGCTGACGATCTGCATAACTTTTGTGATTCTCACGACCTCGTTAGCGCGACCATCTTTCATGGCGACATTTCGGGCGTTTATCAGCGAGTTGTACTCCCGCCGGTCAGCCTGGAGCATCGCAGCTTGATATTGCCGTTTGGCGAGTCGCACGTCCGACTCGTACCGGTTGACGGCCGCCCGCGCCAGCAGGCTGCGCGGAGCGGTTACCAATCTCTGGCCTGCCGATGCCAGCCCGACGGCCGAGATCGTGAAAATCGTGATAACGAAAGCGAGTTGGCTCTTCATGGGTTTCTCCTTAACTGATTAATTCTTTAGCTTATGGTATCAATCAGTTGCATTGAAATCAACGCAGTTGCGATTATCTTACCTCCTACGTCGTCGGCCTCTGTGGTCCCCCTGATTCCTGTCCAGTGAGGAATAAATTAAAAATCTTTGCATTTTCCCCTTGACAAACTATATCGCTGCCACTATACTTATTTTATCAATCGAAGAGACGATTGATCCGCCCCGGCGGTTTCCGGAACGAAAAGGATGTGTAAGATGATCTACTCTGACGAAAAGTACGTTGTCGAATCATTCCCAAGTGGACAGATCAGCTACCCCACGCCGCGGGGAGCCGAGCGGCGTTTTCCGGAATACATCACCGCGTCGCTTCCCCCATTTTTTGTGAAAATGCTCAAGGACATGGGAAAAAACCCGGAAGCTTATTTTTGTGTCGATGGTTCCGTGATCCTGCGGATCGAAGCTAAGCCGGTAATCGAAGATGCCCTGGCCAACCGCAAGCTGGCCAAGCAAAAAGAAGAGGCCGAGGCCGCAGCCAGGAAAGCCGCGCGGCGGCTTGAGGCACAGGCCCTGGCCCCGGCCGGTTCCGAGCCGTGCGAGCTGCAATGGGCCAACGGTGACCTGTGCAGCGCGAAATATATCACCAGCGACGGCGTTGAGGTGATCGATTCTGATTTGTTGCCGGAGCTGGGAAAAACTGGATTTTACGCCATTTCCGGTGAAAAAATTGAGGCCGAGCGAGCCAAGCAAAAACAAGCCCAGGCCGCGGATCAGGCAGCACAAGCCGCGGCCGAGCAAGCCCTCCAGGCCGCGACCACCCAGGCCCGCGAAACCAAAACCCCACAGCCGTTGCGAACTTGGGTAACCGACCGCTGCATGCGTCACCAGACTGATTGCTGCTTTGACCACGCTGTGGAGTCGGTCCATCCAGACGGAACGATCCACACAAAATTCACCTGCTGTCACTGAAGCCACCGGGAACTTTTTTTAGGAGCCACTTATGAAAAACGTCATGGTCCAATTTCACGAACATCGGGGAACCATTGGGTGCAACCCAGGTTGCAAGCCAGGCTACCACAACGGGAACCAGTTATTTTCATCGTTGACCCGCTCTCGCGATTGGAAAGGTGTTTTATGACTAAGTATCCCATAATGATCCGCAGGATTTTAGTGCATGATTCAAACGCGTCCATCCCCGCTTATGACTGGCGCGTGGTGCGGTACAGGCTATTGGTGATCGAAGGGGTCTATACGTGGGTCACAACCGACTGTGTTTTCCGAAATGAGGATTCCGCAAAGGGCAGATCCGCGCACGCTGCGTTTAAGTCCGCGAAGGCGATGGGCTGGGATGTTCGAATAGAAAACCTTGAAGAGAAAAATTCAAAATGACAATGATCACTGTAAAAATAGCCGCCCAGCGGGCTTCCGTGCACCCCAGCCGCATCCGCAACCTGTGCCAATCCGGACGTATCAAGTCCTCAAAATTCGGCCCGGACTGGGCGGTCGATGGCCGCAGCCTGGATCAGTGGATCCGTACCAGGACCAACGGCAGGCCTCCTGGCAAACCTGCGCTCCGGACTAATCGAACATCCGCCGATGCAAATTAGTCCGCCAGATCCCACGCAAGCGCCCGGGCCGCGGCCAACACCGCAGACCGCGCGCGGCTATCCAGCAAACCCCACAATTCAGCGGGGAAAACATCCGGCGCGCCGCCCGGCGCGCCACATCTTTCAGAAACCATCAAAAAACCCTCATTTTCCGCGTAAGGTTCGAGTCCATTCAGGCCCACCCGTAGGGCGGCGTGCTTTTTGGCCCCCCTCTGCGGCGCGGCTCCTCGGAGTACCATCCCTGTCAGGTACGCCATCGTCGCGGCTTCTTGATGGGTGCCAAAAATCACGCCGTCGC
>JAJZCT010000047.1 GCA_021828925.1 Planctomycetota bacterium | reverse complement strand
GGGCGACCGGTGGCCATAATCCCATACTTTATAGTGCTTGGCTGAAGTTGCCAAACGAGATATTGGACATTCAAGGAGTGTGATTATGCCAAAACCACGTCGCCGTCGTAAGATCGGCAGTAAGAAACGTCATGCCAAATGGAAGGCACGGCACCATCAGCAGTAATCCCTGCTTACCGGAACTGAGTTATGCAGAATATCATTCGCGGAAAAGTTTTTGTGCTTGGCGATAATATTGATACAGATCAAATTATCCCCGCCAAATTTCTAAGCTATAACCCCTCGGACCCGGAAGAACGCAAATACTTCGGCATGTACGCGATGGATGGCGTGCCGGCCGGTCAAAGTGGTCTGCCGGACGGTACGATCCGCTTTGTGCGCCCCAATGAATTTAAAACCGATTTTGCCATCGTCTTGGGCGGCAAAAACTTCGGTTGCGGTTCATCCCGGGAGCATGCCCCTCTGGCCATTGCCGAAGCCGGCGCTCGCGTCGTGCTGGCGGAATTTTACGCGCGCATCTTTTTCCGCAACTGCGTCAACGGAGGCTATCTGGTCCCCTGCGAAACCGTTGATCGCCTGGTGGAAATCACCCAAACCGGTGATGAACTGATTGTCGATATTGATAACTCTCTGGTGACGAATGTCACCCGGAACACGACTCATAAACTTAAGCCGCTGGGCGATGTTAAACCCATCATTGATGCCGGTGGCGTATTCCAGTACGCCCGCGAGGCCGGAATGCTTAAATCGATGTAATGCCGGGCCGGCCGCGTGGCCAGTGCGCGTTATACATGGTGTGCTTCACTCGCAATTTGTAGGCGCAAGAGAGCACCGTGGTGATAACACGGTGGTTGGTTAGCGGCACGAGATCAACCACCGAATTAATCATCCGTTGCTCATAGAAGGCGCATCGCGTACGAGAGCACCGTGATAGCACTATGAACTTTTTTCCAGTCAGGTATGTTGTTGCCATGAAAATATTACTCATTGGTTCCGGCGGACGTGAACACGCTCTGGCGTGGAAAATTAAATCCAGCCCGCTTTGCGACACGCTGCTGATCGCGCCAGGCAACCCCGGAATGGCCGCCTTGGGCGAATTGATTCCCATTAAAGCCGACGCCATCGCCGAGTTGGTGGCCCTGGCAGTTACACGTCAAGTAGATCTGGTCGTAGTAGGCCCGGAAGATCCGCTGACGTTAGGGCTGGTCGATGCATTGGCGGAGAAAAAAATCCGGGCGTTCGGCCCGCGCCGCCAAGCCGCACAATTGGAAGGGGACAAAAGCTTTTCCAAAAAAATCATGCGCGAAGCCCTGATCCCCACAGCCGAGGGCCGCAGTTTTAATAACATGCGATCCGCGTTGTCGTATGTGGAAACCCGCACAGAGCCGCTGGTGGTCAAAGCCGCCGGGCTGGCCCGCGGCAAAGGGGTTATTGTCTGCCGCGATCCGGTGGAGGCCATGGATGCGGTCCGCGATATGATGGAGAAAAAAATCTTCGGTGCCGCGGGACAAACTGTGGTCATTGAAGAACGCCTCGATGGCCCGGAAATATCCCTTCTGGCTTTTGTGGACGGCCAAAGTGCGTACATTATGGAATCCGCCCAAGATCATAAACGCATCGGCGACAAGGATACCGGCCCCAACACCGGCGGCATGGGGGCTTTCAGCCCGGCACCGCTGCTGACCGATGAACTGCTGGTGCGGGTCCAGCGGGAAATTATTGTCCCACTGCTTGATACGCTCAAACGCAATGAAATTGAATATTGCGGGATCCTGTACATCGGCCTGATGCTAACCCCCGGTGGCCCCAAAACGCTGGAATTTAATTGCCGATTTGGCGACCCCGAAGCACAACCGCTGCTGATGCGGCTGGAAACGGATATCGTGGAAGTCATGCTGGCCTGTATTGATGGAAAACTCGATGGCATTACGTTGGCTTGGAAACCACAAACCGCCGTCTGCGTGGTGCTGGCCAGCGAGGGCTACGGTTGGAAACCCGATGATCAGGTTATTCGCGGCGTACCCATTACGGGCATTGAGCAAGCCGCCGCCATGCCGGACGTGCAAATATTCCACGCCGGCACCGCCATGAAAGACGGCCGGTTGGTGACCAGCGGCGGGCGCGTCTTGGGCGTATGCGCCTTGGGGGATGGCCTTGCCGACGCGCAAAAAAAAGCCTACGCCGCCGCCGCAAAAATTCATTTTCCGGGCATGCAACTGCGGCATGACATCGGCGGGATTAATTAGAAAACCAGCATGTGTGCGGCCTGATCAAAGTAGAATCTCGGCACGCGGTATACAATCAGCAGCGGCCTGAAAAATAGACTGTATATTACGCGGATAAACGCCAGGCTTCCATGCTTCGAGACCTCTACACGCATTACGCGAGTAGGCTCTTGGACAGGCTCCTAGTTATTTATCCGGATTGTAGGAATAAAGGGAGCAGTGCGTTCGCTTTACCGGCTTCGGGATTCTTCCAAGTGCCGCGCGTTTCCCTTCCATTGACCGAGATCCTCAAATACGCATTGGGCCCTTTCCACCTCGGCCTCAATCTCAGCGTGCATCCGCGATTCTGATTCCGCATACAGGGGGGACTCAAGAATCAGCGGAACCGACGCCGGAATGGAAGCGGCAATCTTTTTAAACGCCAGGGAAGCTGCCAAATTCAGCCGCTCGTGCCTGCTGCGGGAGTTCACATCACTCACATGGACTTGGGCAAGCCGGTTCGTAAAACTCCACAGCATATCCGCTGCAACTCCCATGGTGGGATCTACTTGCCGGGAGTGTGCCACGTCCAGGCAAAAAGACGCCTCCGGCAACTCTTTAAAAATTTCCGAAAGCTCTCGGGCGGTCCGACCGATCGGCTTGCGTTTATCCATATTTTCCACACACAGCAGGCTCCCGAATTGGCGCCATTGCCTGAAATCATAAATCGCATCCGGATGCGCCACGACATGGAGCTTTTTTTTAATCGCCGGGATCAAGGCTTCGATGATGGCGGGTTCTAATCCAGCGGTGTAGGCGCTGGGCGCGTGTATGGAAACGTAATCAAAGTCATCCATGCCGGTACTCCGGAGAAATTGCATAAGCCCGGGCAATTCCTCGTAGCGCAGCGCGGAGAGTTCAACTCTGCGCAGGCCGGCTTTCCTAATTAAATCTAACCCCCGGGAGAAATCGCCGAGGGCCAATGCCCCAGTTGAAAACCCGATAGAACGCATTAAAACACCCCGTATTCTTTGGTAAGTTCAGCAAACGGATCGCTGAATAAAAGTGCAATCAAGCCTTCCTGAAAGCCGTTCCCGATTGCCCGAACTTCATCAAAAACAGGGCAGTTTTTGGAGCCGTCGCTGCGAAGGCTCTCCAATTTACCCCTCTTTTCGGGATCATTCATAACCTTAAGGAATAGGTCGTACTGCGAGAATATCTTATTTCCAATTTCCGCCCCTCCATCATCCAGATCGGTGCACGCATCGGCCACGACTTCAAGAGGTGTCGTCTGGAAGTTGTTCTGGAGATACTTTAAAATAGGGCCGTCGGTCGACTCACTCCCGTCGGCCTCTGCTGATCGCTTCGAATTGAAGCATAGCAACATGCCGGCGGTAAAAATCAATTTTCGTGACATCCGAAGCTTCGCGTTTCGCAATCCCCACCCTTTTCCAGCCCGTTCGCGTTGCTTACTGGCAAAATCAACCGCGACCGTTCGCCAAAATCGAATGATGTCATTGAGCAGGAATCTCGGCACCTTAGAGGAAGATGGATCTTCCTCAAGATATCGGGACAGAACGCCTGAGGTAACCCTGTCAAATGCTTGGACGTGGTCACCCAGCGGCACCGACTCCAGAAGCAAAAGGATTCGTTGAGTGGTATTGCGATTGGTGTCGCTTTGGCCGCCGATCTGATGGATGATCTCGTGACTGAAAGACAGATTTCCAAAAACACCGGTCCGCCCAGGCTCGCGAAAATTAACCTCTTCCAGCTTTTCATTAATCGCCTGCGCGATTTTGAGATGCTGTGGATTTGCCTCTCCGTCAATAAGCAGGGTCCAATCGACATCGCTGCCACTGGTCCATTCCTCCCGTGCCAAGGAGCCAAAAACCACAAAGCTGAGGTCTTCATTGCCCAGGGGCTCGCCATTTTGCAGCATGCTATTTAGCTTTTCTCTGTTCTCCCGGGCCGCTTTTGCAGCGCCCAGAATATTCGCCCAGTCGGCCCGAGTTTTGTTCATGATTTCGCGAAATTTACTACTTTCATCGAAGTGGCTTTTCATGATTTCTCCGAGGCCTCTTCGCCATGCGAGGGTGCATAAACACTAGCGCAAGGATACCCGTTGGCTACGCCGCGATCAAGCATCGGAACCCGGACCCGGATCGGTTCAGTGCGTTAAAAGTGTGGCCGGGGCCTGACGGAGGTTCCGAAATCTCCGTGCTTGGAAAACTGTCGCAAATTGGCGTCGCGCCTGATGCGGAAGGCATATTCTGACCACTCGGACGTGGGCAGCCCTCTGCTCTTACTTCGCCACAGGGCCAATGCGCGGCACCGAGAGCCTATGCCTGCGGCTCCTTTGCGTTATAATTTTCATTGGTTATTAGTACTGCGGAGAATGTCATGCGTTTAACATTATGGGCTTTACAGGGGAAATTTTATCAACCGGTAACGTTTTTGGCGATGGTATTTGTCGCGCTGTTCAGTGCCAACGCGGCGTTCGGTGCCAAAGATCAGCCCACATTGCTTGCCAACGTGAATCCCAATACCGGCGTTTATCGCTTACAAAGCATTTCTCCGGCATGGACGTTTTCCGGTTCTGTCCCGGCACCGTTGCAGGGGTTGCGTCACACCGCCGGCAAGGACCGCCTGGGAACGTATAAACAGGTGAGTTTTGACTGGCTTTATAAAGGTAAACTGGTTTCCGGTGCCATTCGCACTTATACCGCTTGTCCGGTGGCGCAGTTTATTGTTACCTTTCAGCAGGCCACGTCGCATTGCCACATTCAATTTCCGGATTTCGCTTCTGAACCCCATGGTCTGCACATTCTCAGTTATCGTAATAATTCCTTCGCGCCACCGCAGTTTTCCGCGGGACAGTCCGGCACGCCGTGGCTGCTTTTTGACCGTCACTACAATGCCGCAATTATTTCTCCCGCCCGACACTTCATCATCATGACCATGCGCGGCAACGGCGTAACCCATACACTGGTACGCCTGAACCGGCAGGTGGCCACTGTACCGGCAAAATTTCAGATTCGCAGCATTATGGTCATGACGCATGGAATTAATCATGCGTACGACGTGTGGGGACCGGCGTTGACAACACTCGGCGGCAAAACGCGGCCCGGAAATCAGTCCGCTCCGGTGCTGCGGTATCTCGGATACTGGACGGATAACGGCGCTACCTATTACTACCATTTCAATCGCAAACTGGGTTATGCCGGCACCGTGTTGGCGGAAACGCGGCATTTGCAGGCGCGGAATATTCCCATTCATTATCTCGAATTGGACAGTTGGTGGTATCGCAAAGATTCCACCAATTATCTGGGTAAAAAAGCCCGCTCAATGCTGCCGAAATATCAGCACCAGGACTGGGACAAATTCGGCGGGATCACGCATTACACGGCCAGTCGGCATTTATTTCCCAAAGGCCTGGAAGCATTTGATCAACAGGTGGGTTTGCCGCTGGTGGTGCATGGGCGCTGGATCAGCAGAAAAAGTCCCTATCATAAGCAGTATAAAATCAGCGGCATCGCGCCGGTGGATGCGCGCTATTGGAATCACATCGCACGTTATCTGCATGACAATGGTGTGGAAACCTATTTGCAGGATTGGCAAAGTATCATCGCCAGAAATTCACATTTTTTCTCGGACTTAACCGCAGGACATGATTTTTATCATGGCATGGCCGCCGGAATGGCGGCGCATGGCGTGTCGGTCATGTACTGTATGCCCCTACCATGTGAATTGCTGGAATCATCGGAATTAAATAATGTCGTAGCGACACGGGTCAGCGCCGACATATTCATCCGCCCAAGATTTTACGCCTGCTTATTTACCTCGCGCTTGGCCGGGGCGCTGGGCCTGTGGCCTTGGGATGATGTGTGCATGTCCTGGAGGACCGACAATGTATTGTTGCAGAATCTTTCCGCGGGCGTGGTAGGGTTTGGTGATCCAATCAACCGGGAAAACCGCACCAATCTGATGCGGACCTGCCGCAGTGATGGCGTGATCATTAAGCCGGACGTGCCCATTGTGCCCATTGATTCCGCCTATCTCGATGGGGCCTTGCATATCGCCGCGCCCGTCATTGCCCGCACGTATACCAATCAGGATGGCGTGAAAACCGCGTATGTGTTTGCGTTTGCCCCCAAACCGCGGGATAAAAAATCCGTCAAGTTCTCCGCGCGTGATATTGGCCTGCACGGAGCTATGTATGTATATAATTATTTTACCGGTGCTTCAACGCTGGTTCCCGCAGGCCGTCAATTTACCGGTGCGTTAGGGACTAATGCCGCATCGTATTATGTATGTGCTTCACCGGGAGCCGCGGGCATTGCGTTCATGGGACAACGCGGAAAATTTGTCGGTGTCGGCCGGGAAAGAATTCCCGCCCTGGCCAATCTGCCTGGTGCTTTGATGGCATCTGTCGCCTTTGCGCCTGGGGAGGATGTTGTAACGCTGCACGGTTTCGCCGCGTACAAACCTGCGGTAGCTGTGCATGGTGGGATGGCCGGTGCGGTATTGTATAACACCTCTACGCAGCAGTTTGTTGTACGCGTTTCACCCTCCATTACCGCGCCGCTGCGGGAACTCGACGGCAGCGTGGTCAAAGAAATTAATGTGGTTTTCAGTCGGCCCAAATAACACGGAAATGAGATTGCTATGACATCGACATCCAAAGATTCCGGCCGCCCGCTGCTTTCAAGTTCCGGTCATGACATCAGCACGCTGACCGAAAGCCGGATCAATGAATTGGCTGAAAAATTAACGCCCGAAGAACGCCGCATCATGCTGGATCATGGCACGGAACCGCCATTCTGCGGAGGGTTGCTGCACAATAAGGGGGATGGGGTGTATGTTTGCCGACTCTGTGCTTTGCCGCTGTTTAAGTCGCAGGCGAAGTTTGAATCGCATACCGGCTGGCCGAGTTTTTATGAGCCGTTTGATCCCGACCACGTGCACAATATTGTCGACGAAAGCTACGGCATGATTCGCACCGAAATCCGATGCCGCCGCTGCGGCAGCCATCTCGGCCACGTATTTGACGACGGCCCGGCCCCGACCGGAAAACGTTTTTGCCTTAATTCCGTGGCGCTGGAATTTAAACCGTTGGATTCCCGGCCCGATGTGCCGCCATCCGATGGGTGACAGGACATATCAATATTTTTACGGGAGTTTCCATCCATGCATAAAAAATTACGAAAAGTTGTGGTCTATGTTATCCTCCTGATACTGGTGCTGGTTGTGGCCGTCTGGTTTTCCATTGACGGCATTCTTCGCAGCCAAATCCAAAGCCGGGCGACGGCGGCCCTGGGAACTCAAACCACTCTGGCGGCGGCAAATTTGAGCCTTCTTGGCGGCACCCTGGCCCTGCAAGGCCTGACTGTCGATAACCTCAAGGGATATCCCGATCCGCACCTGCTGACCATGCAATCCTGCAACGCACAAGTCAGCCTGCACAGCCTGCTGACAAACACCGTGGTAATTAAGCTAATCAAAATCTCAGGCTTGCATATCTCCATGGATCAGAACGGATTGTCCAACAATCTCATGGCGGAAATAAACCATTTGAATAATCAGCAGAGCTCGGCGGGAACAGCCACTGCGACCAAAGGCTCCGGTGGGAAAGCTCTGGCCATTACCCAGGTCGTGCTGCTTAATACCGTCGTACGCCTGGACACCTCCCTGCTGCCGGGACAAAAGGGCGTCCCCATTGTCATCACAATTCCTCAGATGCTGCTTAACCAACCGACCAATCCGAATGGCCGGCCGTTGCGCCTGGCCGGCCTGATGGAACAGATTTTGGTGCAGGTTGCCAAGAGTCTGGCGAATAATCCGGCCATCCCAGCTTCGGTTCGCACCACGTTGGGGACAGCCATAACCTTCATCGGATCGGGTGCCGGCACACTGATTCATGGTGCCGGCGGGGCGGTTACAGGTGCTGTAAATTCCCTTGGCCATTTGTTTGGCGGCGGCAATAAAGCCGGCAACGGGGCCACGAAGTGATGGCCGCCGCGATCAGTCAAGCTGCCGTGGCCGTCTCCAGCGTTCCTTGGCCGGATGTGCTGATTTTCGCCTTAACTTATTTTGGCCTGGCACTGGGCGATATTCCCTTTACCCGTCTGGATCGCTCCAGCATCGCTATTTTGGGTGCCGTGGCCGTGTTGCTGTTCCATCGTATGAGCCTGCATGGGGCGATGGCTGGTGTGGATTTTCCCACGTTGATACTGCTGATCAGCATGATGATCATTTCCGCGCAACTGCGCCTGGCTGGTTTTTATGACGCCGTGGTGCGGCGCATTGTCGCCGCAGCCCATAAACCCTGGCGACTGCTGGCGGGGTTAATTGGGTTTTCCGCCCTGTTGTCAGCGCTGTTTGCCAATGATGTGATCTGTCTGATCTTTACGCCCGTGCTGTGTCTGGCCCTGCAACGTGCCCGGCGCGATCCAGTGCCCTATCTGATGGCGTTGGCCACGGCATCCAACATCGGCTCGGCGTGCACGCTGATCGGAAATCCGCAGAACATGCTGATTGGCGAATCCGCCCATCTTCATTTCGCTGCTTACTTTATCACCGTCCTACCGCTGATATTACTGTGTCTGGTTCTGAATTTCTTCGCCATTGCCGTTATTTATCGTACCCAACTTTTCGATGATATTGAACCGCCCGCCGCTTCTGAATCCGCCCATGAACACCATCAACGGCCCGAGATGCAATGGAATTTAATCATAAAGGCACTGGTCGTCATGGGAATTCTCTTGGCCGTTATGCTGGCGGGTTCGGTTCTTCACATCAGCCGACCGGTGGCCGCCATGGCTGCGGCAGGCATTATTCTGATATCACGCAAAACCCGCCCCGCGGATTTATTTGCTATGGTGGACTGGAATCTGATACTGCTTTTTATCGGCCTGTTCATTGTCATCGCTGATGTGCAAAGCCACCATCTTCTATCCCCGGTGCTGCATACCCTGGCCCGCATGGGCATAGAATTGAAATCCCATTTGCCCTTGGCCGCCGTGACGTTGGTGTTGTCCAATATCGTCAGCAATGTGCCGGCGGTGTTGCTGATTAAGCCCGCTATTCCCCTGGCGGCCACGCACACCTGGTATCTGCTGGCGGTCGTCAGCACGCTGGCGGGAAATCTCACTCTTCTAGGCTCCATTGCCAATTTAATCGTCGCCCAACAGGCCCAGCCATTCGCCGTAAATTTGAAATTCCGCGAATACCTGAAAGTCGGCGTCCCCCTGACCCTCGCCTGCGTAACCCTGGCCGTGCTCTATTTCAAAATAATATAAGCCGCATAAATATTAATGGATCGGCTTATTCTTAATGCCTGCCCACGTCAGGTTAAATCTGGCCAGGTATTTTCGCAGTCGATCGGCATCATTTGCCACGCTTTTGCTCTGGCGCGAAACGGCGAACAACTCCCGGCCCGCCCGGGAAATATTGTCGCAGCGCTCGCACACAGCCAGAACCGCAGCGAGTTGCACCCTGTCAAAAAGGTCAAGTGCCTTTGTTTCCGATCTCGACAAATAGCGATCAAGTTCAGATTGCTTCGGTTCCTCTCGCGTGCTCTCCCATGAGCTTATCAGATTGGCCACCTCAGCATGTACCAACTCAAGAGAAATTCTGGCCCCGCCGGCCAGCGTGGCCATGCGCGTCAGACATGCGTTAAGGTCGCGAAAATTTCTTTTCCATACTGCTGACCGTGACGTGGCAAATGCGAGAAAAGCCTCCCGCGCTTCGCGGTTAAAAGTAATCTGCTTACCGTTGAGGCGGGCGAATTGTTGCAATTCATAATCCAAGTTCGGCTCCACGTCTTCCGGACGGTCCTTAAGTGCCGGTAGATGAAACGTCCACAAATTGATGCGCGCCAGAAGGTCTTCACGAAACGACTGCGGATCCCCCTGCATGGAAAGCCTGCGATTCGTACCGGCCAGCAGTTGAAAGTCGCTGTGTGCTTCGGTATCCGCCCCGACGGGAAGAAATCGCTTTTCCTCCAAAGCTCGTAGCAGCAGGGCCTGTTCGTCGTTACCAAGTTCCCCAATCTCATCCAGAAACAGCACGCCTTTGTGTGCCGCCCGCAGCAGGCCCGGCCGGGCCGAAACCGCTCCCGTAAACGCCCCTTTGGTATGACCGAAGAGCGCCGACATCGCGGCATCCCCACGAATCGTGGCGCAGTTCACTTCCACAAATGGCCCATCCACCTGGTGCCGGGATTTTTTCAATTCATAAACTCGCCGGGCCAGTTGGCTTTTTCCTGCGCCCGTGGGTCCCATCAGCAGCAAGGGAGCCTTGCTGTTAACGGCTACATATTCAATTTTTTCAATGAGTGCATTAAATGCGACATTGCGGGTCTCAATGCCGTGCTTAAGGAAAGACAGGCTTTCGGATTTTTCCCGCAGAAAGCGCGAAGCCAATTTATCGTACTTGGACAAATCCAAGTCGATAATCGTATAACCACCGGCTTCCCCGGGCTGGTGGCCGCCAGGAGGCGAAGTTTGAATCAATTTGGCCGGGAAATAGCGCGACTCGGTTAAGAGAAAGAGGCATATC
Organism: Planctomycetota bacterium; assembly: GCA_021828925.1. Next base: position 658 of record JAJZCT010000047.1, on the reverse strand, counting down.
TGCGCGACGTGTGTACCGGTGGTGATATGCACCAGATATTGCTGCTCTTCGGGCGTGAAAACGCACCCGCGGGAAAAATCCAGCAGCGCCGTATAAACTTCCTCAAAGTCCCACGCGTTACGAAACTCCACCTGATGCAGTCGCACCGTGGTTTCCGGTGACACACCTGCGATATCAGCGACAATTTGATCGGCCAATTTTTGATAGCGCTTTTGATAAACAAGTTCCAACTGATCAATGAGCAACTCCGGATGGCGGCAAAGCGAAACATTAGGCCTCCACCGGTCCCACCGCCGTGCTCCGGCACCGGAATCCAGCACCGAGCCAAGGAAACTGAAGACTACCGTTTTTGGTCTGCTCATAGAAAATATTATAAACTATTAGCCTAAAAAATAAATAAAAGCTTGATGCACCTCCTTGTATGATATTTGTAAGTGATGATTGTAAATGGTCTTATGGCTTTTTCCCGAAAATTTCCGGCTTGGCACGGATTGTGCTTTTATAACAATAGCACGGCGACGCGGTCCCAGTGACCCCGACGCCGCAGCCGTTGTGTAAGGAGCCTATTATGGCCAATAAAAATTTATTTGAATCGGTGGTCGGCCGTTGGCTGCCGCGTACAAACATCTCCAATAGCGAAGGTGCTCCAGCTTATGCC
>JAJZCT010000046.1 GCA_021828925.1 Planctomycetota bacterium | reverse complement strand
TAAACATCGTTATCCTTGTACCCTGTGAGATGTTTAATATCGGCAATTAACTCATCCAAACTCCGCGTGCGTTTAACCATCAAGCCCTTCCGCGGGCCGGAACATTATGTGTATCTGCACATACCGGTTCCGGCCAACACCCCCGATGGCCCATACAATCTGGTGGTTGGGTCATCTAATTCCGTTATTCAGCAGGAAATGACTTATTTTCCGCAGCGCTTTGCTCCGGGGAGTTTGGATGAGTTAATTGCCGATATTAAACATCTCACAGGGTACAAGGATAACGATGTTTACGGACAACTGGTGTTGAATATGCACGGCGTGGATCAGCGGCACAATGCCATGCCCAATCTTCCCTTAAGCCGGGTTGCCATCATGGCGGAGAATCCACCGGCCAATTTGTATCCGCTGTTTAACTCGGTGCGGGAAGTTGTTCCGGCGGGAGCCATTGTGGAGCAGGGCGGCCAGCAGTTTACAATCAAGGTCAGTCGCCACGCCAATGAGCGTTTCGTAAAACTCAAGCCGGCCCCCGCTTTTCCGGGCACGCCGGAAATGCCGGGGCCGATGGGGCCGCCGGCGCAGTGATTTTGGAATCAGTTGATTGCATGCCGTGCCGACCTGGGTGCGGAACCGGCGGAGTCAGTAGATTATAATCAGCAGGTAACTGGAGATTTCATGTTTCAGAACGCAAAACTCGGTTTGAAAATACTTCTGGTTCCGGCGGCGCTGGCGCTGCTGGCGGGAGCGCAAAGTGCTTGGGCGGTGCATCCGCAGAGCTGGAAATTCACGGATGAAGCCGCCTACGCTTCGGGACACTTTCATGGTGTTATTGTCAACAATTACGGCGATTTGGCCTTAAGCCGACACTTGAAAACCTTACTGCCGAAAACCGGATTTGATTTTATCAATGCCATTGCGGTATCTTCCCATGGAGATATCTGGTTCGGTACTAGCCCCAAGGGCAAAGTGTACCGGATGGTCGCCGGCAAGCCGGTGGCGGTGTATGCACCGCCCAAGGCGTCGGATCAGATATTGTCGCTGGCATTTATGAAAGATGGAAAACTGCTCGTGGCGGCCTGCGGCAGTAAAGCGGAACTTGTGGAATTAACCCTTAACGCCGGCGGAAAAGTCACGGCCAAAACGATATTTCAGAACCCGGCGGTTAAATATATCTGGTCGATTTTGCCGCTGCCGAATGGTTCAATTATTCTGGCCACCGGCCCCCACGGCGAAGTGTGGGATATCCCGGCGGGCGGGAAAGCAAAGATACTATTGAAAACCGGCGTACATAATGTCACGTGCCTGGCACGTGCAACCGACTCTTCGGTGTTAGCCGGGACGGATGGGCCGGGACTGGTGATCCGGATCAATCCGAAAACCGGTAAATCTTATGTATTGATGTCGGCGGACCATGCGGAAATATCCACTTTGGCGGTGGATGGCGAGGGCGATATTTTTGCCGGAACTGCCTCACCCCACCGGGCGAAGCTGGATGGCGGGGTCTTTACACCGGTGCTGCATCCGAACGGTCGGCCCGTTTCAGTTGGAAGCGGTATTCAACTGCCCGGCAAAAAGGGCAAGGCCGGTAAAAAGGCGCATGGCGCCGCCGTTGCGGGGGCGGGAAAACCGGCGGCGGAACGCACACGAATTCCCGGGCCGTTTCCATCAGCGGACAGTGATAATTCAGCGTCTACCGCACCAACGGTAAAAAGTAATGTGGTCTATCAGATCAGCCCCAGCGGACGTGTTCGCGTATTGCTCAAGGTGCCGGATATGGTGCTTTCGATGCTTTACGCCAAGCATCATCTGATTCTGGGTCTTGGCGGCCATGGGCGGTTATTGTCGTATGATCCATTCACGCAGACCGAGACCCTGCTGGAGCGGCTTAAGCAGTCAGATCTGCTTAGTCTTGCGGAAACCGGTGACGACCGATTACTGATCGGCACGGCTAATCAAGGGCAGATTTATCAACTTACCTCCCAAACTCAGCGTGCGGGTCATTATGTCAGCAAGGTGTTGGATGCCAAGTTGCCCAGCAATTGGGGCGCAGCGCATATTGTCGCCAAGGTACCCGCAGGCGCGGCGGTGGATATTCAGACCCGCAGCGGCAACGTGCGGAACGTGAAGACATCCGCGAAGTTCTGGAGCCGCTGGACATCCTTGATACCGGCCAACAGTTATCGGAAAATTTCAAGCCCGCCGGCGCGATTTTTGCAATTCCGCCTGGTGCTTAAGCGCAGCGCGAAAGGGGCAACACCCGTTATACGATCCACACGCATCAGCTACCAGCACATCAGCGTGCCGCCGGTGCTTAGCAGCGTGCAAACCCACTACCAGAGCAAACCAGCCCATGCGGTGCTGGTGAAATGGAAAGCCAATGACCCGGACGGCGATACGCTGCAATATACGGTGAAATACCGGCAGAAAGGGATTCCCGTCTGGATTCGCATCGCGAAGAATATTTCCGCTCATCATTACCTCTGGAAGCTTGTCGGCATTCCGGATGGGTATTATCGGGTGAAGGTTATTGCCTCGGATGCACCGGACAATACCCCGGCAGCCACGCAAAGTGTGGCCCGAGAATCCCGCCGCATCCTGGTGGATAACACCCCGCCCAAGATTGCCCGCCTGAAATGGCGGCAGACGGCAGATGGACGCATTGTGGTAACCGGCGTGGCATCGGATAAGCTTTCGCCCATAACGGCGGTCAGCCTACAGGTGGATTCTTCAAAGAACTGGCGTCCGGCGGCAGCTTCTGCTACTATCTTTGATTCTCCGCTGGAAGGGTTCCACGGTAGAACAGGTGTGCTGACCGGCGGCCCGCATCGAATTGTGGTAAAAGCGGTTGATGCCGCCGGGAACGAGGCCTACGCATCGGTGCTGGTAACGGTACATTGATGCGTTAAATATAATATTTTGGAGTTGAGTCGTGCATTATCCGCATAAAGTCAGCAATCGTAAGCGCGTGCGTAAAATCGGCTTCCGCGCCAGAATGAAAACCAAAAAAGGGCGGCAGCTGATGAATCGCAAACGCCGCGTCGGTCGCAGTGTCAATGTGGTATGATCAGGCTCTATGAGCGATCAGCCCCCTACGCGCCGCCCCAACCGTCTGATTGATTCCCGCAGTCCGTATCTTTTACAACATGCGTACAACCCCGTGGATTGGTATCCCTGGAGCTTGGAAGCCTTGGCGTTGTCCCGCGCGCGGGATGTACCCATATTTTTGTCCATTGGCTATTCTGCGTGCCACTGGTGCCACGTCATGGAGCGGGAGGTTTTTGAAAATACGCAAATTGCCCAATACATGAATGAGCATTTTGTGAATATCAAGGTTGATCGGGAGCAACGCCCCGACCTGGATGAACTGTACATGCCGGCCACACAAATTATCACCGGCTCCGGTGGCTGGCCGATGAGCGTGTGGCTTACGCCGGAACTCAAAGCTTTCTACGCCGGCACCTATTTTCCGCCGGAAGATCAATATGGCCGCCCCGGCTTTCCCTCGGTACTTTCGGCCATCACCAAGGCTTGGCGTGATCAACGGAGTCAGGTGCTGGCACAGGCGGAACACATTGCCGGCACCATTTCCGAACATCTGAACCGGGGCGGTAACGCAAATACGGCCGTCGATGTTCCGGCATGGATTGCTGGTGCCTTGGAGACGTGTAAAAATCGCATGGACTTAACGTGGGGCGGCCTGGGCGGTGCCCCCAAATTTCCTCCGCATCAGACGTTACTCTTGTGGATTATTCTGCTGGAGCAGCAGGCGGCAGGTACGTTGCACCCGGCAATCACAATTTCCGGCGAACTTGCCGCACTGATTCGCTCCTGGCTGACACTTACACTGGACAATATGGCGGCGGGCGGGATTTATGATCAGATCGGGGGCGGATTTTGCCGCTACAGCACGGATGAACAATGGCTGGTTCCGCATTTTGAAAAAATGCTGTATGACAATGCGCAATTGGCGCTGGTTTACGCCCGCGCGGGCGTGCTGTTGAAGCGGGATCATTATATACAGATCGCCCGCGAAACATTGGATTTCTGGCTGCGGGACATGACGGCTCCCGACGGGCTGTTTTTCAGCAGTTTGGACGCGGATAGCGAGGGCGAAGAGGGGAAATTTTATGTGTGGGACTTTCGGGAAATACTCATGGCCATTCCCGATTCCAGCGACCGCGAATTGGCAAGCGAATATTGGGACTTTTCCCCGGAAGGCAATTGGGAAGGGCGTAATATTGCGCGAGTCAAATCGGATGTTACACAACTCGCGGAGCGCTTCGGGCAAACGCCGGACGTGGTACAGGCACGGTTGCAGAAAATCAGATCACATCTGCTGGAAATCAGATCCGCACGGATCGCTCCACATTGTGATGATAAAATTCTTACGGATTGGAATGGCCTGATGATTCAGGCGTTGGCGCAAGTTGCGGTGCTGATCAATGAACCACGCTATTATCAAGCTGCGGCACGAGCCGCATCGGCCATACTGGCGATTCATAGAGACGCCGCCGGAAATAGGCTGCATGTGAGCCGCGGCGGCCAGGCGGAAATTCCGGCATTTCTCCAGGATGAAGCGTGCTTCGGTTTGGGTGTGTGGCATCTGGCGGCGGCGGCACGACATTTTGCGCCGCAAGATAGCGATGCCTGGCTGGCGGTCGCCACGCAGGCCGGCGAAGCTATTTCCACTGAATTTTTTCAGCAGCAAACTGGGAAATTTTATATCTCCAGCGATCGCCACGAGCAACTATTTCTCCGTGTTCCCAGCGGCAGCGACAATGCCGTGCCATCAGCCGCGGCCATGGCCATGAACCTGCTGTTGAAAATAGATTTCGCATCACCGAAAACCACTTATCGCGCGGTAATCGCCCGGAGCCTATCCGGGCTGGCACCGCTTATTCAGCAATACCCCCTGGCGTTTTCATCAATTCTATCCACGGTCGTGGAGCATCCTGAATACCTATCAACAGTGGCGAGAACATGAATCTGGCCCAGCGCTTGATACGATTGTTTATTTTTCAACAATATTGCGTTTGGAAATATTTAAGAACTCGTCTCGGACTGACCGATAAAATAGCTCTGGCGGCGCGTTCTAAACAGGATAAAAACAATGGCCGAGAGGCAACTGGATCTATTTGCATTTTTGAAGAAACCACGCATTAAAAATAAGCCGCGGGAGGCAGTTAAACCGGCGGTCTCCGGAAAAATTACCCCGCGCGGTAAAACACTTGCGTACCGATCACTGGTGGACGTGCCATTTCGTGAACATCACCGATTTTACGACCAGTTGGTGCAGGAGATGAAATCTCAGTACGGCATTTCAATTCGTAAATGGCGTTCCAGCATGAGCGGCGTGGCGTATGAACTGCATTACAACAACGGTGATGTCCGTCGGATGATCTCGGCCCCGCGTCCGCGATCCGCAGTCAGTGCGTGCATTTTCATGCATGAGGTGGGGCATCACGCAGTGGGATTCAAAAAATTTCGCCCACGCTGCCTGGAGGAATACCATGTCTGGCAATGGGCGTTCGAACAGATGCGCAAACGCGGTATTTCCGTCGATCGGCGGGTGGAGCGGCATTATCGGCGCAGCATGTACCATTATGTTCGCCTGGCGAAAAAGCGGGGCCTGAAGGTTTTACCACCGGTATTGGAGCAATTTCAAACTTGGTCCGGATAAGCCCCGCGGAGTTGATCACGCAATAAACGTTTTACTTTTTTTACCGCTTAAATAACTTTCCATCACACACCCCGCAAGGTTATCGCCGGTGCAATAGAACGCCACCCCCCGGCACAGGCGCGTGAGTTGATCGATAAACTCCACCCATTGCATATCCCAGTAATCTTCAATGAGGGCAAAACTCGCCACGCGAATACCCGCCCGGCTGCAGGTCAGCGCCTCACGCAAGGTCGCCACCGCCGTTTCCCGTCTCGGCGGGTACAGCAGGTGCAGCATATCACCATCCACGTGCGCTGTGGGCTGACCATCGGTAATGATGAACATCTGCTTTTGTTCAGCGGATCGGGAATTAAGTATTCGTCTTCCCATCTGCATCCCCAATTGCAGATTCGTAAAATGCTGATGCGTTTTTTGCGCCTGCGAAAGCGGAATATGGACTTCAATTTCATACTCATGGGTGGAGACGGCTTTAGGCATCAGCAGAGGAAGTTGCAGTTCGGAAACAACGGCGGCGGTACTGTAAAATCCGACAATATCAACGGTATCCTGGGGAAAGCACCGGCGAACCAGAGCGGTCAGCGCCATGGCAACTTTTTTGGCCGCCAAAAATCGACCGTAGCGTATCATACTGCCGGACATATCAATAAGGATGCACAGGGCGCAGGCGGTGGAACCTTCCAGGAGATGCAATTCCAGATCATGCTCGTTAAATTGAATCGGCAGGCCGGGCGAGTTGCCGGCGGTGACCGAGCGGGCCATGGCATTACGCAGGGATTGCAACATATCCAGTTCACTGATGGGGTCACCAAACTGATATTTGCGTGTGCCCTCCAGGCGGTCGGCACCGGCACCGGCGTTGGTGGTGGGATGACCGTCGCGGCTGCCGCGGGGCAGATGGGCAAAAATTTCCATTAAGGCTTTTCGTTGCATGGCGTTGATGGCACGCGGCGTAAGGCGGAATTTTCCCGCTGCTTTTTCCAGCAGACCATCCTTTATCAATTGTTCAAGAATATCCGAATCCGCCGGTTGCAGTTTGGCCAGGGCTTCAAGGGCCTGGTCGCCATAAGAGAGAATAAAATCAAAAATACTATCCGTGGCAAAAAGGCTCTCGGGAGTGGGAAACTCCGAACCGTCAAATTCACCATAATTAAAAAGCATGGCACAGCATCCTGCTATCATTGAGCCTGTGGTCTAAATCGGACAGGCTGATACCGCATTATAGCCATGTGGATCGGCGGGGCGAAAAGGTCTCCCGAAAATCCGCATTTGCCCATTGCGTCTTTGGAATGGATAATCCTGGATATGGAACAGGCACAGGAACTTTTCAAGAAATTTCTCCATGACCATCGGCAAAAATACACCGAAGAGCGGCGTGTGGTGCTGGAAGTTATTGAGAGCTTTGATCGCCCGTTTGAGGCTGAGGAATTGCTGCTGGCACTGCGGCGGCAGCAACACCGCGTCAGCAAGGCCACGGTGTACCGCACACTTAAACATTTAGTGGAATGCCTGCTGGTGAATCAGATTTTCTTCGGTGCCGGAAAACAAAGCTATTATGATTTTGTCGGAACGCAACGCGGCCACGACCATCTGGTGGATGTACAAACCGGAAAAATTATTCCCTTTTCCAGTCCGGAAATCGCAGCTCTAAGAGATCGCATTGCCAGAGAAATGGGGTTTACCTCCGTGGCCCACCGGTTCCAGATTCTTGGAAGGCCGGCAGGCAATCCACCACGGGTTCATTGACGTAACAAATCAGGAACGGTATCAGAATAATTTCCCAGCTTACGCCGCAACCCAATACGCCACCGCCGGCAAAGCCGGCGGCTATGTGAGGGGCGGTATCGGGTTTTGGGGATGTTATTTGGGACCCGTTCCTTAATGGACGTGGCGGATAATTTGCCCGCGCACGAGGAATACCACTTCTTCGGCGATGTTGGTGCAATGATCAGCGATGCGCTCAAAGTTTTTCGCAATCATAATCATCGCCAGATCGGCCGGTACATTCTGTGTATCGGCCACCATGCCGGCCTGCAAGTCCTGATAAATCTGATGGTAGAGCGCATCAATAACATCATCGCCGCGGCAGACTTCGGAGGCTAAAGCCGGATCGCTTAACCCCAGACATTTGGTTGTATCATCCACCTGCTTGAGCGTGGATTCAGCCATGGTTTTTAATTCATGGGGAATTTCCGAGACCGTCGCGGAGAACGACTGAACCATCTGCGCGATGTTGTAGGCGCAATCGCCGATGCGCTCCAGATCGCTGTTAATTTTTACGATGGCAAAAACCGTGCGGAGATCAGACGCGGTGGGCTGATGTTCCGAGAGCATGTTGATGGCGGCGCGTTCAATTTTGACTTCCTCGGCGTCAATTTGCTCCTCAGTGTCGCGCACGCCCTGGACGATATCGGGCCGACAATGAATCACCGCTTGCGTCACTTGTTCAACGGCTCCTTGAACCAATGCAGCCATATCCACACAACGATGATGCAGAAGTTCCAGGGCTTCAACAAACTGAATCGACACGGACCGCTCCACAGACAACGCTTAGACCGACAAACTTAATTTAAGTATAACCCAGTACGTACCACGGAGCGAACAGCAGATAATTTTCGCATGATAATTTTCGCACCTGGCGCTGTTTTGGGGATGTGGGTATAATAGATTCTCGGCGCCAGGAAATTTCATGCTGCGGATGGTGGTTCCGCAAAGGGTCGTGACTATGCGAAACAAGATGTTATCCAATCTAGTGCTCTGTCAAGCCTGCAAGGTGGGATTGATTGGCCGCAAACGGGCCATCCGCGGCGTCGCAGCGGCTCAATGGGTTTACAGAAATAATGGGCAGCTATGACAGATATGGACTTAACTCATGCGCCCCGGATCGCGGCGGCGATCAGCGATGAAACGGCCGCAATGCCGGCGGCAACGCAGTCGGAGATTGTGTACAGCGTTATAATTCCCGTGTACAACCACGGCGGAACGCTGGCAAAAGTCATTGACGAGGTGCTGGAAAAACTTCCGGAAGCGACGGTTTTTGTCGTTAATGACGGCAGTACCGATTGCACCGCGGATGTGTTGCGGAAGCTGGAATTACAGTATCCCGCTGGGCCCAATGGCGCCCTGCGGATTTTGCATCATCGGCGCAATCGTGGGAAGGGAGCCGCGCTATTAACCGGGTTTGCCGCCGCGCGGGACGCCGGTTGCACCCACGCGATTACCATTGACTCTGATGGGCAACATCGGGTAACTGATATTTTTCGACTCATGCGGATGGGCCAACTATTTCCCGATGATTTAATCATCGGAGATCGGCAGATGGATTTTGCCGATGTCCCCGCCCGCAGCAAACGCGGACGGGATATGTCCCGCTTCTGGATGCTTTTGCAAACCGGACAAGATGTACCCGATACGCAGTGCGGGTTAAGGATTTATCCCCTGCGGCACACTCTGACGTTGACACACCTGTTCCGGCGATTTGATTTTGAAACCGAAACGCTTGTTCGCCACGCCTGGGCAGGCTTGAAGGTGCGGTCAGCGCCTATTACTTGTATTTACTTTACAGCGGACAACCGTATTACCCATTTCCGACCCGTGCGCGACACCATTCGCGGCGTGCGGTTGAATGTTATGCTGACTACCTGGCGCATTATCAATCCCATGCCGTGCCGCAAGTGCCATACTTCACTTTATAGCCAGAATGTCTCCTGGCGGAATTGGTCGAACTGGCGATTCTGGAAGTGGCAACTTGGATTGGCGCAGTGTGATGCCTTGGCCGACGCCATGCTGGCTACGGCCGTGGGCGTCGGCGTGCTTATAGCCGTACTGCCGCTTTATGGAATTCAAACGCTGCTGGCCATCTACACCGCTCGCCGCCTGCATGTCAATATTCCCGCAACGCTTCTGGCCACGCAGATATCCCTTCCGCCGTTGATCCCGATTTTAATATTTATAAACATTCAAACCGGCTATTTGATGTTGCACGGCAAGCTACTGTCTCCGGAATTTATGGAACATCAGCAACTTTCATGGCAGGGTATTTTTCCACCTATCTGGGGCCAATGTTCCTTGGCGGATTAATTTGCGGATTGGCTCTCGGTACAGCCGCGGTTTTGATTACTCGTGCCATGCTGGCCCGCATGCACCGTAAATCAGCGGCATTGAGCACCGCGGTTTCCCTTGATTCAGTAACCGGAAATGCTGAAATGACATCCTGAGGCCTTATTTGGCTGCGGGCGATGGTGTTTTCGCGGGCAGGTGCTTAATCAACACCGGTGCGTTGCCGACCGCGGGTACAGCCATGGGGGGGACAACCATACGCGGAAACGGCCCGGGGATCGGCGGGCCGACAGCGGGTTTGGCGGCGCCGGGTTGAACTGGGGGTGTCGGTATCACACCGCGTTGTTTCCAGAATTTCAGCATCGCCTTGATGGTTGTTTCTTCCTGCACCTGCGTGTTAAACAGCCAGCTTCCTCCGTACAGGGCGGATTTGAAAAAATGATAATGCTGCGGTTTATGGCCGGAGAGTAACACCAGCAGATACAGCGGAATGGTGCGATTATCCCAATGTACGCTTTGGCCGTTAAATACAAAATTAATCTGATTGGTCTGCGGTCGGCAAATTAAATTAAGCAGATACGGCGCCGCCAGCAGCGGCTTATATTGTGAAAACAGTTCAATGAAATTGCGCCCCTGCAACATGCTGGGGTTCTGAAGAATATCATCGGCTCCGGATTGCCGCGCCATTTTCTCCGTAAAGTTCACCAACATTGATTTCAAGTGATGGGGGTGCCAATGCTGCAATAATTGGGCCGCATATTGCCCATCCTGCGCCTGCTGCCAATAATTGACAAAGTGCATAATGTAAATGTTCTGACCATTAAAGCGCACCACCTGCCGCGTGGTGGCCCCGCTGTACATGGTCATATTGCCCACCGCCCGGTGGAAGACAATCCGCACCATTTTCTGTGATGGCTTGCGGCTCCACAGGGCCGCCATGGTTGAAAGATACACCACACGCCGTTGATCACGCAGTAAACGATCCAATATCCAATTGCTGTTCCTGCCCGGAATTTTTGCCAAGCCGGCTGCTGCTGACGCACGGATGTCCGCGTGCCGCGCAAAAGCTGCTCCCACCAGCGGCAGCACCGCGGGTCTAACGCCCCAGTTGAACATGGCCATGCGTTGTTCCTGCGGCAATTTGATCACCGCCATGGTCCAACGATCCAGATTGATGTTAAAATTCAGCAGTTTTATCAACCGTGTCGCCTGTTCCGGGCCGCCGGCGTTGATGATAGCCTGCAACTGCAAACCCAGAGCGGTTTGAATAATTTTCGTGGCATGTTGCCGTTCCGCATAACGTTCAGAGGATAAATCTTTCAATCCTTGCGCCAGCATGGCCGAAACTTTTTCAGGTATCGCTGGGGAAATTGCCGGGCTGGCGCTTTTAGCGTGCAGGCAGGAGGCGACAGACCATGGAATCATCGCGGCTGCCAGAATTGCAACTGCGGCTAGTGCTCTGCCACGCCTACAAATTAGGATTGATTGGCCGCAAAGGCTCCAGATGCAAGAAGCAGCGGCGAAAACCGGGTCTGTAGACCCCTTGAGCTGCTGCGACGCCGCAGATGGGGCGTTTGCGGCCAACCCCGCAGGGCGGGGGCCAGGAGGCCGTGAGCTTTGGCGCTCGTCGTCAATGTATGTTCCCATACACTTTCCTCCTCGCTTCGCGCCCACAACCCCCTGGCCCTCCGTCAATCCTAATTTATAGGCGTGACAGAGC
>JAJZCT010000045.1 GCA_021828925.1 Planctomycetota bacterium | reverse complement strand
TACCCCACCGCGGCGCTCCAGCTCGAGCCGGTGATTTTGGCCGTTACGCTGCTGAAGAAAAATTTCGCCAGCATCAGAACTGCGATCAGATATCCCCAGCTTTTCCAGACGGCCAGCGAATGCAGTTGTGTGATATTGATGTGCATGCCGACGCTGGCAAAAAATATCGGAAGCAGCAGCAGCAAAGTAATATCTTCAAGCTTGCTGGAAATATGGCGCACGAAATTTTCGCTCGAAGGAAACACCAGCCCCAGCATGAAGGCCCCGAATATGCCGTTGATACCCAGCGCCGTTGTCACCAGGCTGCTGACCAGGAGAAGAAAAAATGTCAGCGCCAGCACATCGCGGGTCACATGACCGCGAAGTTCAAAGTGCGACTCAAAACGCCAGAGAAATCGGCGCACAAAAAACATCATCACAACAATATAGGCCCCGGCGAGAACCGCCGTTTTTATTCCCAATCCCACCGAGGATAATATATCGCCGTTGCCGGAAAGTTGCACTTTCGCCAGATCATACACGACCGCCAGCAGGCACCATCCGGATACATCCAGCACGGCCCCCGTGGTGATAACAAATGCCCCGACCTCGGTGTCTTTCAGATTCTGCTCATTGATGATTCGGGCCAAAACCGGAAACGCGGTCATCCCCATCGCCAGTGCGGCCATCAGGATAAAGGCCGCCGGCGATTTTACATGTCCCACCAGAGCGGGGTGCTTGAGCATCAGCCACGCAATAAGCAATCCTGCCGCAAAAGGACCCAGGAGACTGACTAAACCGGTGGCAACGACACTGGCCCCTTTGCCCCGCACGCGAGCCAGGTCCAGTTCCAAGCCCACGATAAACATAAAAAACATGACGCCCAGTTGGGCAAGCAGGTTCAGAAACTGCATTCCTTTAGCCGGAAACAGCCAATGAAAATAGGCTCCGTGGGCCAGCAGCCCCAGCGCGGAAGGCCCAATAATCAGGCCGCCGATCATTTCTCCAATGACTTCCGGTTGCCCCAACAGCCGCAATAGCGCACCGCAAAAACGTGCCGCCAACAGGATCACGGCAATTTGCATAATCAGATGTTCAATGGTCAAGCGGTACGTAAGCTCCAGCAGGAATTTCCCGTATTCTACAGTACCATGTCCTTGCGATGACGGCTAATGCACGAGGTCGATTATGTAAGGGTATATCAGCGCGGCAACTAATACGATATAATGCCCGATTCGGGCCGCTGGGTGCCCGGCTGAGGAACGCAGTGAGTCATGAAACAGATTCGTGTTGCCATTATAGGCGCTACCGGTTACACATCCTTGGAGACCATACGCTGGTTGCTTAAGCACCCGGTTGCGAAAATCACGTACCTTGCCAGCCGGCAGCAGGAACAACCGATCAGTGAACTATTTCCGGAACTCCTGGGCCGCATCCATCTGCCCATAGCGCCGTTTGACGCGGACGCCATTAAACAGGCTGCGGATGTGGCGTTTTTGTGCTTACCACATGTCGCGGCCATGCAGCACGTTCCGCCGCTGCTGGACGCTGGCCTGAAGGTCATTGATTTATCAGCGGATTATCGGCTTAAAGATGCCGCGTTATATGAAAAGTGGTACAAGCACGCCCATATTGATGCAAAAAATCTGGGGGCGGCGGTTTATGGCTTGCCGGAGTTTTTTTCCGCGGAAATTAAAACAGCGTCCTTCGTCAGTAATCCGGGATGTTACCCCACCGCGGCTGCCCTGGGCATTGCGCCCTTGTTGCAAGCCGGGCTGGTAGAACCAACAGATATTATTATTAATGCGGCCTCCGGCATTTCCGGGGCTGGCCGTACGCCATCGCAGTCGCATCATTTTCCTGAACGCAACGAAACCTTTGAACCCTACGGCATTGCCTCGCATCGTCATGCACCGGAAATTCAGCAGACACTTGAAGCCATTTCGGGCCACGCTGTACACATGCTGTTTGTGCCGCACTTGATTCCCATAGATCGCGGAATCTTGGAAACCATCTATCTCAAAGCCAAGCCCGGCGCGAAGCTCGATGACGCGCTGGCCGCGTATGACCATGCTTATCGTGGCAAGCCGTTCGTGCGGATGCGGATGAATAATCTGCCGAGCACAAAATATGTCGCCCATACCAATTTCGCCGATATTTCTGTGAAATTTTACAACGGGCGGTTTGTGGTGCTGTGTGCCATTGACAATATGGTCAAAGGGGCCGCGGGACAGGCCATTGAAAATATGAATCTGATGTTTGGAATCGATGAAACCGCCGGACTGCTCTAATGGCCAGGTTGCCGCCCCGGTGCGATGTGCTCGAGGCGCTGGACCAGCGGTTCAACTAACGGCCTGCTGCCGCAACTTGGTTGCAAAAATCCAGGGGACACTTTTTAATTTTATTAATTCTCCGGCACGGCTCGGAACGGTCTGTACACCGGTAAGCTCAAACAGGAGTGCTTCATGAAATTTTCCGCTGGATCGTACCGGCACGCGAGTTGGAGCCTTGCTATCCTGCTTGCGGCGGCCGCAACGGGAATATGTCAGGCCGGCGATACGCAATATCTGGCACAGCAGTCCTGGCTGCCTGGAGAAAATATGCAGTCCTTGAATGAAGGATTCATAGAAAATAAGTCGTGGATACGTAATGACTCTTCGCCTGCACAAATCAGCATGCTAAAGTTTTCCGGCCGATTGCGACTTGCCGACACCGGTCGCTACAGCCCCACGGTGGCCTATGATTCAACGTATATCGGCCTGGGCACGAGCACGGCACTGTTGCCGCGGCAACTCAATGATGAGTCTGTATCCGTAGGAACGCCCATCGGGCAATTTGGCCAGTGGGGGGTGGGCGTCGCGCTGGGTGCGGGATACGCGGGCAATGCGCCGTTTAATGACCCGAGTGCGATTTACGGCATGGCACGTGTTACGGTGCAGCATAAGTTGTCGAAAAATACCGAACTGGATCTGGCTTTGGATTACAGCGGCAATCGGCAGTTCATGCCCGATGTTCCCTTGCCTTCGGTGGAAGTGCAGCACCATCAGAAGGGCCTGGAGTATGCCTTTGGATTTCCCTACGAATCCATAAACTGGAACGTCCTGCCCCGGCTGTGGCTGAAAATAAATTACTTCCCGATTGACACCGGCACGGCCGAAGTGGACTACACGATCCTGCATGGGCTTGCGGCGTACACCGAATTTGAAAGTGACTCCTGGGCGTTTCATGTCAGTAGCTATCAATCAGATCAGCGCTTGTTTTTCACGCAGTGTCGGCTGCAAGCCGGCCTCAAACTCTTTACGCTGCATCGCGATGTGAATGTTAATTGTGGTGCCGGGTACGCCTTTAATCAGGCCTTCAGCCAGGGCTTTGATGCGCGGGACGAACAGGCGGTGGCGCAAATTGCCAATGCGGCGTATGTCATGGTCAGCCTCGACGCGCGATTCTAATTACTTACACCACGGGCCGGCCTACTTTTACGCGGTGTACAATTCCCAATAACGCTGGCAGAATCACCAGCGTCAGCGGCAGTTGCACACACAAGCCGGTGATAATCGCGATAGCCAGCGGCTGTTGCATTTGTGATCCCTGGCCCATGCCCAAGGCCAGGGGCAAAAGAGCCAGGATCGCGGCAATCGTGGTCATGGCGATCGGTCTCATGCGGTTCTTACCGGCGTCAATCAGGCGTTTAAGCACCGCCGTGTCATCGCTCATATCGTTGTATTCCGAGTAATAAAATATTCCGACTTCCGTCACAATTCCCACCACCATGGTCATGCCCATCATGGAAGAAACATTAAGCTCTGTATGCGTAATCCATAGGCCGACAAATACGCAGCATAGCGCCAAGATCGGAATCGACAGCATGGCCAGAGCCACGCGGAAATGTTCATAAAGAAATAGCAGCACCAGGAAGACCAGCAAAACCGCTGCGACCATCACCACCAACAGGCCCCTAAATGCGATTTGCTGTTGTTTGTACAATCCACCCATCGCATAATACATACCGTGGGGAAACATGCCGGGTTTATTGAGCACCTGTTGCACCGCTGCAACTGTCGAACCCATATCACGGCCGTTGATGCGGGCGGTAACGGCGATCATGCGTTTGAGATTATCGCTGAAAATCTCCTGCTGCCCGGTAAGCGTTTCAATCGACGCCACATCTTTTAGCGGAAATAAATGTCCATCGGGCGCTCGCAACAGCAGATCGTCGATATCCTGTTCTGTGGCGCGGTCGGCCTGGGGAACCCACACACGCACGCCAATCATCTGCGGCCCGCGTTGAATTCGTGTGGTCACCGTGCCGGAAAGATACTGATTTAATGCGGTGGTAATAGCGCCGGCGGTCATCCCCTGCAGGGCGGCCTTTATGCGATTCACACGGATCTGCAGCGCATCGCCCGCGATCTGAATACCGCTGCGTACTTCCACCACGCCCGCAATCGAGGATATGGCCCGTTTCACTTTCAGGGCTTGTGCATCGAGCAGGGGGCCGCTGTCCGAGAAAATTTTTATTTCAATGGGCTGCGGTACCGCGGTCAGATCCCCGATGAGGTCCTGCATCATCTGGGCGGTGTCAATTTTCAGCCCCGGCACCCGCTGGCGGATTCGTCGGCGAATAGCGGTCATAATCTGCTCAATGGGTGGTCTGGGGAATCCCTTCAGGCGGATAAAAAAATCACCGGTGTAGGATCGTGTGGTGCCGCCGCCGAGTTGTAATCCGGTTCGGCGGGAAAATGTATCGACATATTTATTAGCGAGAATTATTTTCTCAACTTCCAGCAGCAGCCGATTGGTTTCGGTGGGGGATGTGCCTGGATTAGCTACGTAGTTGAGAATAAAACCCCCTTCATCCATGTGGGGCATAAAACCACTTCCGACGTTCTTATAGGCGACAAACCCCAAGACCAGAATGGGAATAAGCACGACCAGCACCAATGCCGGTGCTCGCAGAATCCGTACCATGATCCAACCATAAAGGCGATGAAGATAGGCGGTGATTCGCCCGCCTTCGGGTTGATTGGCATCCCGTTGATTGAGAAAACCCGCGGCCAGCACCGGAACCGCCAGCCAGGCCATAAAAAAAGAAATCAGCAGGCTCGCCGCCATGGTCAACGACAATGCTTTAAAAAACGCCCCCGTGACGCCGGAAAGAAAGGCCAGCGGCGCGAAAATAATCATCGTAGACGTAGATGATCCGGCCAGCGGGCCGGTAAATTCCCGTGTCGCTTTGATGACCCGCCCGCGCATCTCGCCAGTGGCTCCGCGGGTGCGCCGCACAATGTGTTCCACCATCACAATGGCGTCATCAATAATCAACCCCACCGCCGCCGCCATACCGCCCAGCGTCATGATGTTGAACGTCATGTGGAACAGATACAAAAGAAGAATGGTGGAACTTAACACCGCCGGTACCACCAGCGCGGCGATCAACGTAATTTTCCAGTTGCGCAAAAATAGCAGCAGTACCACAACCGCAAGAATGATTCCAATGATGACCGCATCCCGCACAGATGCCGCAGACGCCAGAATAAGCTGACTTTGATTGTACCAGGTGGCCATCGTGATGCCTGCTGGAAGATTCTTCTTAAAACTGTCGATTTTGCTTTTGATATCCGCGGCAATTCGCACTGTATTGCCGCCCGGTTGCTGAAAAACCTGTAAGAGCACGGCCGGGTGTCCGTCGGCGTCCACACGCGTCCACTGAGGCTTTGTGGAAAGCTTAACGGTGGCGACGTCACCCAGTCGAACCAGCCCGTTGGCACCCGTGCGCAGCACCACCTGTTGAATCTGGCGGATGCTGCGATAGCTGGTGTTGGAAATAATCAGATAAAGTTTGTCATGATCTTCAAATTTCCCCACCGCACTTAATACGTTGGCCGCGCCAAGGGCTTGGGAAACATCCGCCAGCGTCATGTTAAATGCCTGCAGGCGAGCCGGATCAACAATGACGTGATATTCCGGCGTCGCGCCGCCCTGTACCTGCACCCGCGCTACGCCGCGCACCGTGGAAATCACCGGTTCAATCTGATATTTAGCAATCGTACGCAGGCGGCTGGGCGATACCGTGGAGGAGGTCAGGCTGTATCCCAATACTGGAAAGTTGGTGGTGTCCATGCGTTTGGCGCGAAAGCTCGTTTCGGCGGGCAGTCTGGGCAGGATGCCGTTAATCTGCGAGTCCACTTCCAGCAATGCCTGAGCCATGTTGGAACCCCAGGCGAAGCCGATTTTCAGTTCACATGAGCCGCGGCCGGTACGGGCTTGAACCGCTAGCACGCCGGGGATGGACCGCACCGCTTGTTCCACCGGATAAGTTACAGACACGGCCATCCGTTGGGCTGGTTGTTCGCCGGAATCCACCGAGACTTCAATGCGCGGAAAGCTTACCCGCGGAAATAGCGACACCGGCAGCCCCAGAGCGGCCAACGCACCGCCCAATGCCAAAACCAGCATGATAAACAGCACCGATCGTGTGTGCTTATGGATCCATTGATTAAAATTCATGGCTTAAAAGTCCCTGTAACGGCCATCCCGTTGGTTAATTCCGCATTCCCCACAATCA
Organism: Planctomycetota bacterium; assembly: GCA_021828925.1. The sequence goes on along the minus strand of JAJZCT010000045.1, from coordinate 4,942 downwards.
CCGCCTGATCCCCTGCCATCACATTGCTGTTGAGCAGTTGCACATAGCGCGTATTGGTTAAACCAATATGCACCAGATGCAATACCGCCCGGCCATTGTGCACGGTGAATAATTCCTGCGCATTCCCCGCCGGCAGCACCGCCGCGCGTGGAACCACCAGTCCCGTAGCCTTTGCGATAATCAATTTTCCTTCCACATATTGCCCCAGCAGCAGCCCCGAGTGCATACGAGGCGTGACAAACACATCCACCAGCCGAGTCAGCGGATTGACGCGCTGCGTAATTAAGGAAATACTGCCCAGAATCTGGCGCGTTGCCGGTTCGCCTACCGGCGTCAGCGCTACAGCTTGCCCGCGCCGCACTTTTATGGAGTCCTCCGGTTCCAAGCCTAACTGGACTTCAATATTGCGGGAGGACACCAGTTGTAAAAGGGGCGCGCCGGGTAAAACAATCTGTCCCGGTCCTGAAAGTATCTTCGCTACCACGCCACGGGCGGGGGCTTTTATTAAACGCGGGCCGCCGATCCCCAGCGTTTTCAGATTTGTCAAATTCAGTTGCGCCAGTTTCAGTGCCTGCCGGGCCGCCAGCAGGCTTTGCCGGGTAGCCAGATGCAGGGCAAATTTTTGTTTTACTTCCGATAGTTGCTCCTCCGCGGAAAGCGCCGAACTCTGGGCCTGCGCCAGCCGCAGCAGTTCGGAATTCGTTGATTCCAGTTGCAGCAGAGGTTCGTTTTTTCTGACGTACTGCCCCCCGGCAACCAGAATGCGGAGCACCTGCGCATTAAATGGAACCGCCACATTGCGAATTGAACTGGCCCGCGCCACGACTGTGCCATAAGCCACGACCGAAGCGGAAATGCTTTGCCTGCGGACCGGCACGGTTTTGACATAGGCAGTCACCGGTGGAACGGCCTGGCCGGTGCCGGCGACCGCGGTACTTGCCGCAGTCGCCCTCGGGCCTGTCTGGTGCCAGACGGCAACGCTGGTCCCCAGTGCCGAAAGCAGCACCACTGCCCAAGTTATCCGTTTCATGCTTCGAGTCATGGTGTGGTCGCTCCTTGTTGCACAGGTATCCGCTTGGATCGCATTTCCGGCACATACGTGCCGGCGGCCAGAGCCAGTGCAATGCGATTACGTTCAAGCTGGTTTTTAAGCTGAATCACATTGATGCGTTTTTGAATTAACTGATCCACTTCCGTGTAGTAGCTGACAATATCAACATTGCCGAACTTCAGCGCCTGTTGATAGGTTTGCACAAGCTTCGCCAGACTTTTTACCGCCGCATCGCTGGCCGCAATTTGTGCCCCTAACGCATGAATATCGGAATAGGCCAGGGCCACCGCGGAACGGGCGGTAAATTCGCGGGCAATATAGCTGTCATAGAGGAGCTTGCGCGTCGCTTTGTCAATGGCAATATTCCCCTGATTGCGATCGAAGATCGGCAGGTCAATCGTGACGCCGAAGCCGGTGGTATGCACATTGGTGGTGTCGCTGGCCTGCTGAAACCCCAGACTTAACCGCGGAAATTGCCGCAGCACCGCCGCCCGCAGCGTCTCCTGCTGGCTTTGATATCCCAGTTTTAACGCCACCAGATCCAGCCGTAGTCGCGGCAAATCTTTTAAAATGGCCCGCTCCGATGGTAAGGCAATGCGTGCGGGAAACCGAATCGTGCGGCTTAATCGAATGGGTGCATCAATCGGCAGGCCCATAACCATCCGCAGGCGATTGAGATTTTGGTCACGTTTTTGTGTTAAAGATTCCACCAGTGCTTGCGCCTGTTGGCTTGCGGCACGAGCCGCGCTTAAATCCAAGATGGTATTAAGGCTTGCATTGTACGCTTTCTGGACTACGTGTTCATTGGTTTGCAACTCGCTTTGCGCCAGGTGGGCCTGATGCAATTGTGCCTCGGTCGCCGCGAGATTATAAACCGCCAGCCGGGCCGCCTGCGCCGTTTGCCATTCCTGCCAGGCCACATCCAGATCCACTTGGCCACGGTGATATCGGGCTGAGGCAACGCGGGCATCATGATCAATTAATCGTGTGACATCCCAACTCACACCAAGACCATAACCTGTAAATGTCCCGGTACGATACCCCCCGGTCACCAGCGCCGTTGATTCCGACACTTGCGGGTTCGGTAAAATGCCGGCCTGAATAACCTGCGCTGCCGCTTCATGCCGCTGATCCCGCGTTGCACGCAACGATGGATTGAGTATCACGGCTATGACCGCCGCCTCATTGGGCGTGATGCCACCAGTCGGCCGCAGCGGCAGCGGCGGCAGGCCGATGCCGCGAATGCGTTGGGCGGAAATGCGCAACTGCTTCCATACCGGAACTTTCAATGCCTGATTGACCCGCGCCTCCGTCAGCGGCATAGAATGATAACTTTGACAGCCCGCCAACAGTAGAAAGCCCGAAAGAACCAGCTCGCTGAAGCCCCTTATCTCCCGCTTCCGCCGGGCGGAAACCATCCGCCTGAAAACCTCGCGCACGGTGCATTTGCCGATACACGCGGTACGGATTTTTTGATTCAGCCGGTGTGGCCGTGCCTGTCTATAGGCATTCATACCTCGGAATATCATGCGATCCATCGCCTCCATGCTTTGGAAATAACAACACAATCGTAAACCACTCGCCGACGGAGGATTCAACGATCACCCTGCCGCCGATTTGCCGCATGATATTCTGCACAATGGATAATCCCAATCCGCTGTGCCGCCCCTGATCCGTGCGGGAATCATCACCGCGCCAAAACCGTTCAAATATCTGCCGCGACTGCCGCACGGAAATCGCGCTGCCGGTGTTAGCCACCGTTAATATTACTGCATCAGAGTCACTTTTCAGCCCCACGCGAATCGTGCCCCCGTCATTGACATAACTGACCGCATTGTCCAGCACATTGCGGAGCACCAGCAGCAGTAACTCCGGCGGAGCTGAAACCACCTCCGGAGAAATACCACTACTATCTAACGTCACGGCACGCGAATTAATTCGCGCTGTACAGCTCTGCAACTGCTGCTGAGTTATTTGATCCAGCCGACAATTTGCCGACACCTGCGCCCAAGCCCCCGCTTCCAGCCGGGCCAGGGTCAGCAGGTTTTCCACCATCTCCTGCATCTGAATGCTGATATCCAGCGACTGCCGCAAGGTTCGCTGATACTCTTCGCTGCTGCGCAAGCGGGTTAAAGCCAGTTCTGCACCGGTGCGCAGGGCCGCCAGGGGCGTGCGCAGCTCATGGGCCATATCAGCCGTGAGCGCCTTTTCACGGATCACCGCCGCTTCCACACGCTCCAGCAACTTATTTAGACGATCCACAATGGGAATCAGTTCGCGCGGAATATTTTCCGAGCTGATGCGATCTTTCAGGTGCGCGGCACCAACGCCCGCAATCTGCTGGGCAATCGTATTCACCGGACGCAATCCACGGTTTAAAAGCCACGCAATGAGAGCCGCCGAACACAACGTGGCCAGAGAACAGTAAACCGCCAGCGACCAGGCGATGCTGGAAAGTGCAGTGTCCAGTTCATCGGTGGGGCGGGCAACGGCGAGAATATAATCTTGTCCAATATGTTCGGCCTGTGCGGTGTCGGCAGTTCGGTTGTTGCGGCTATCGCCCGTGTGGCCGGGGCCGTCATGGTGATGCCCCTGCTCCTGATCATCACTATTTCCCTCGCGAAAGCGGATCACCAATTCTCTTCCGGCGTGATTATCCGGCAAGGTAATAGATGCCAACCGCCCCGTATCCCCGGGTGACGTCAGGAATTTTAAATCACGTCTGCCCAGGGAGGCCGGATGGAGCACCGATTTTCCCCGCAGGCTCCAAATCTGAAAATAGCGGGGGGTACCCTGGACGCTACCGTCGGAGACGGGGGTAAAATCGGAAGTGACATGGAATCCGCAGTGTGGGTCCCAATCCAGCGTATCCACCAGCAACGTGGCGCGGGCCGCAAGGGAGGCGTTGAAATGGGATTCCAAGGAATGTTGCAGCGTTAGATACAAACTTACGCCCAGCACCGCCAGCATTAGCGCGATGGCCGCTCCGCACCAGAGCGTTAATTGTAATCGGATAGACCGCATCAAGCTCCCGGCCCAAGCATATAGCCCTGTCCGCGCCGCGTGTGAATCAGTCGTTGAAGCGAATCCGCGTCAATTTTTTTGCGCAGCAGGCTTACAAATACGTCTACGACATTACTTTCCGGCGGCGAATCATCGCAATGCACATGCTCCCAGATTTCACTGCGTGAGACAATTTCTCCCTGCCGCATGGCCAGATACTCCAATATGGCATATTCCCGGGCGCTTAATTCAATTTCCGTCCCGGCCCGAAAAACCCGCCGGGCGTTAAGGTCGATCGCCAAGGTTCCGATCGTTAGCCGCGATGAGGCAACTTTATAGCGCCGTCGCGTTAATGCTCGGACCCGGGCCAGCATTTCCTCCAGGGCAAACGGCTTGGTGAGATAATCATCCGCGCCCGCGTCCAGCCCTTTTACCCGGTCATCCACGGTATCGCGAGCTGTGAGAATCAATACCGCAGGTCGGGCTTTCATGCGTTCCATGGCCTTGAGCACCTGGAAGCCATCGACGCCCGGCATCATTAAATCCAAAATGACCACATCAATATGGCCGCTCTGCAAGTGCCATAATGCCAGCCGCCCGTCGCCGGCTTCATTGACCACGTAGTTCTGCTCGCGCAGAGCCTGTGCGATGGATTCCCGCAGCGTCTTAAAATCTTCAACCACCAATACCCGCATGAACGCACCTGCCAACACTACCCGGGAAGCCTACGCCGGAAAAAGCCATTATAAAGTATGGAATCGCTCCAAGATAACAACTCTTCACGACGATGCCGACCATCCGGCCCCACTAAACACCCCATGTTGATGCCCCTGAAATAAAAAAACAGGCGGGGCCGGTCCATAGCGCCACGGACCGGCCCCGCTTCGG
>JAJZCT010000352.1 GCA_021828925.1 Planctomycetota bacterium | reverse complement strand
TTGTCGATGGCCCCCAATACGCCGTCCCGCTGAAAGCGATACAGCTTTTGCCAGACAAGTGTGTCCTTTATACCGGTGCGAGTTCTGATGATCTGGTCCTCGTCGATTTGCACCAGTAAGTCTTGGAAGAGATTGTAGAGGGTCAAAAAATAGATCAGTTCCGGGGATTTTTCCCCGTACACCTCTTGGAGTTGGGCCAGCACAGATGGTTTAGCATCTGTGGCAAGGGCCTGGTCATTCCAAATGGAATTGAACCATTCCAGCAGACCTCCGGTCTGTTCCGGCGTGTTGGCAACGGTATTCATGTCAAAGCCATTTGACGGCGCAAAGCCCAGGCCGGAAGTGGTAAAGCTTGAACTGCCGTGGATAGCCACGCATTGGCCGTCCGGGTTTTGGATATGCAATAGATTCTGCGCTATCGGAGATAATGATTTTCTTATTTGGGCCTTGTTTTCCAGCCAATTGGCACACTGCCGGGCAGCGTATGGTTGGTTGAGGGCATTTCGGAGCCGCCGATCCGCTTCATTTCCGGTTAACCCGGGCACGATAAATGGCTGCTGTGTTGCTGCGGCAGTGGACGCGGCGTTCGGGGATAACAGAAGCTGAAGGTCGCTGATATGGGTTAATTCGGGCTTGAGCAGGGAAAAGGCGTAAATCGAAAATGCGGAGGTAATGAAAGAAAGCCGGGCGTCGCGCCGAATGATTTGGCGTAATGCATCGCCGACTCTTCCATTGGCCTTATTATCCAGAAGCATGTTGTCACCCCGATGCGATCGACAATCCTTCGCCGCTCTGTGGCGTGTAATGGAACAAATCATACGTCAGTGTGGAAACATGCGAAAGCGGTGAAGCCCAGAGGCTTCTGAGCTACGGTCAAATGTTGTGGACAGAGGATATTCAGGCGGCTGATTTTTGCTTTACCTTCCTGGCAAATAATTCCGGCGACGACATCCTTTATCTGCTGGGCTCCGTTGAGCCGCTGGAAGTTTCTCGGGGCGCTCTGGCCGAGCTTGTAAACCATCGCAATCCCGGCGATTACTCAAAAAGACTCCTGGTGTTGGGCTGGAAAATCATAATCGGGAGAACTGGCTAATCCCCGGCTTTTCACATCCAGTAATACGCCGCTCCAAGATTGTTCGCTTTCCTGATAGCCATCGGAGCATGAGCACGATGTGATGTCGCGTAGCACATTTTTTGTTTGAGTCCAAGAATGGTGGTATCATTAAACACGGCATCTATCAAACGCCCTTGCTGTACTTCCGGGGGGGGGGGCGGAGATTTTTGGGCTGTTGTGCCGCACGGAGTAACCGGTCATGGAATTACCTCATCGGGATCGCGGGGACAACGCACTTCCTCCAGGTGAACTAACGGATATTCGTCGGCGGTTACGCCTGATAGCCGCCCGACATGATCTGGTGACGGTGATTGCTTGCGCCTTTGATCATCGCACGCGCATGTTACCCTTTATTTATGCCGACACGCGCATGGTGCCGGCAGGCATTCGGGCCATCGGCTCGGCCATGGTGGATTCGGGATTCGCCAAGACACGCATCGTGTTGCAGCAGTGGAACCGGAATTTCAGCCCGGCCCGCATGAGGCTTGATGGACGAATTCCTGATCTTTTTATGATTTCCAGCATGGGTATGCACTTGGCTCCATGTCAGGAAATGATTCGCGATGCACACCGGATTGATCCCGCGCATCGGCCGCTGATTATCGCGGGCGGCTCGCTGAACGTGTATCAGCCCTATGAGGTATTTGCCACCGGCCTCCCGGCGATGACCGGAGCGGATGTCGCCGTTACCGGCGAGGAATACGTTCTGCTGAGCCTCCTGGAAGTTCTGTTATCCGTGCGCGGTAATGGGGAGTCCATGCGCTCGGTATTTGAACGGGCGCGCGACAGTGGTGCCTTACAGGACATTCCTGGGTTGGTCTACGCCCGCCATGACCATGGGCAGTTTTCCGGAGAACTTATTGATACCGGCGTGCAGCGCCTGGTGATGGATCTCGATGAATTACCGGATCCGGTACTGGGCTACCGACTCCTGGAAGCACCGAGCCGTGGCTTGGACCTGGCAGCCGCTGCGCTGCCGCCGAGTCGCGTGCGTTGGCTGACGCCCATCAGTTCGCTGGTGATGACCTTCGGCTGCAAATTCGCCTGCCCGTACTGCCCGATCCCTGCCTATAACCAGCGGCAACACCGTGTAAAAAGTGGTGGACGCATCGCGGAGGAGATGGGGCGGCTGCACCGTGAGTTCGGCCTGCGCTACTTTTTTGGCACCGATGATAATTTTTTCAACAACAAGGCCCGAACGCTGGATATTGTGGAGACTTTGGCCCGGGCGGAATTTGCAGGCGTGCCGCTGCGCCGCAAGGCCCGCTGGTACACGGAAGTCACCGTGCACGACACATTGCTTTTGAAGGACCATCTACCGCTGGTGCGTTCCGCCGGCTGCCGGGCACTTTGGCTGGGCGTGGAAGATATGACCGCAACGCTGGTCAAAAAAGGGCAAAGCGTCAACAAGACCACCGAAGCTTTCCGCAGCCTGCGAGAGGTGGGCATTTGCCCGAT
>JAJZCT010000044.1 GCA_021828925.1 Planctomycetota bacterium | reverse complement strand
CGGCTGAAGTGTATAGATTCGCCGCTCCGGATGGCCCCAATTCCTTTTCACCATTAATTTGCCATAAGCGGTCAACGGGGCCGGCTGATTATTGATGCGGCGGTACAAAGGCCCCAGCCGCACGTGGCCGAAACACGGCCCCACTACCCGGCACTTCGCGAAGTCAACTTCCGGATTGCCGGTCAAACGGATGGTTCGGGCGTTATGGGCTACATTGCGGACAAACAGATGAACGCGAATTTCCCGGCTACCGTTCGGATTTAATTTTGCGTAGGCGGCCAACTGGACCCCGTGCCGCGCAGGGCCCCACGAGATCACAAATTTTGGCGCTGGGCTGCCACGAAGCATAATCGCCGGGCCGGTGGGTTTATTATTTGGCGGCAGCACACGGAACTTGATCACGTTGCTGATCATGCCCATGCCGGAAAGCTGGGCTTCATACCTGCCGGGAATAGTGAGATCGAAGATACGCGAGAGATTAATTGATTGCGACAGATACCGCCGGCCCGGAGCAACCAAAATGCGCGCCGCCGAACCGGACTGTGGTCGGCGATATCCATCCCTTACCCATCGGAATAGCGTTGTCCCCGACCGCGCCGACGGCCCCCAGCACCAAGTACCAGGAAAGTCAGTCCAAGAAGGAAACGCCGCTCCGACCGGAATAAAGATCGGCCGTACGCCGTGGTTACTAACCATAATTTTGACCGGCACCGCGAGGCCAGACGCAAGTCTCTGGGAGGACGAGATATGAATTCGTGCCCCGTGATCCGCAACCGGTTGCGCCGGCTTGGGCGGAACGCGTGGTGCTACCCAAGCTGGTGCCTGCAATTTGGGCGGCAAGCCCGGTGTCGCCCAAGATCGGGGGAATTTGCCGACGAAAATTGCGAGAGCGGTTGCAGCGACGGACGCGTAGCCACGCGCCTTCTGCAACCTGAACCCTCCCAATCGCCTCCATTTACCGTATCCGTATTCACCTGACATGTGTTCTGTCTCCTTTAGCACTATTCCTCTTTAGCGGATGCCAAAATTTGAGTTACTGTGCCGGCACCGGCGTATGGCTCACGTAACCGTCCCAAACCGGAAAAGTGTTCGTCGCAGCCCCGCTTGGGTTTTGCGCCCAGCTACCGCCGGAGAGCGCCCACTCCCCGTTACTCATGGTTTCAGTTCCACCCCAGTTCCAGTTGACCGCGTCGACCGGCACCCATATCGATCCCGCTGCCGCAGGCTTGTACATCAGCCACATGGTTGCGTGGTCCGCCACGACTATTTTGCCTACCGGGCCATTACCAACCGATCCGGGATCTGTGTTAGGGCTGTCGCTGGGCGGGCTGACACCGTAGAACACTGCCCCATTCCGGTTGAGCGTGTCCAATCCCGCGCCACCGACGGTATCGAGCAGATTTCCGTTTGCGCCCCAATAAGACTGGTCGGGTGCGTACACTTGGATCCAATTGAACCCGCCGGAAAACCCCGTGCTTTGGACGGATTTTAATGAAAACGAAATCCCCGCTAGCAGCCCGAAGGGTGGATTGAACATCCATTGGCCGAGGCCGAAACCCCCGGACGCGGGCCAGACGTAAACCCCCGGTGTGAGCGTCAAAACCGTTGCTGTCGGTTCGGACACTTGGAAGGTTGTCTTGGCCGGAGGGATTCCGCTGCCGGTGGGTGTGACGCTGGCGGTTTCACTGTTCGCCGTGGTGTAGTAATAATATTCATTCACGCCGGGAAAAGTGCTTCCTGTTGAGCTGGATGGATTAAGGGCCGTAACGTATGTTGGCCCACTCGTCGGATTGTACCCACCGATCGCCGCCGCACCGTTGCCGCCAGCACCGCTGATGGACCAAGTGAAGGTTTTCGGAAGATCCGAGGGCTTAACATTTCTGACGCCCAACTGGATCGGCCATCCAGCATGGACCGGGATTGGCGGGGATACGTTGGTTACCACTGTGCCGTTGTCGAAGCCGCCAACCACCGGGCCGGTGTAGGTGATGTCGAGCGTGTAGCTGGTCAAATTCTCCGGCCTGGCGTTGGCGCTTCCGGTCCATTGCTGGTTGGTCTTGGTGTCCGTCACGGTTACTCCGCAGGAAGCTGAAATCTGCCAATAGCCCGCAATCAGCGGGGTGAACGTCAGCGTCGCGCTCTAGCTTGTCGGGGGCTGTCCCGATGCATCGGGAGGCTGAATAAGGCAGTATAGCTGCCCGAAGGCCACGGGCCAAAGGTGTCGGCTTGCACAAAGCGGCCCCTGTTGTTTTCACCTTATTCAACGCCGTGTTTCTTTTTCCAGGCGGTAAGCCACCGGTTAAACAGGGGCATGTTATATTCCCGTGGCTGTACGCCTACGTAAATTATAAGCGTGCCGGTCTTCAGGCGTGTGCCAGCCAAGCGAGCGGAAAATCGGTACGGCCCATAGACTGACAAGTCGAATCGGCGATTCAACAATAGCGGCCGCCAGTATTCATAGAGCCGCCCCGGCTGAAGTGTATAGATTCGCCGCTCCGGATGGCCCCAATTCCTTTTCACCATTAATTTGCCATAAGCGGTCAACGGGGCCGGCTGATTATTGATGCGGCTGTACAAAGGCCCCAGCCGCACGTGGCCGAAACACGGCCCCACCACCCGGCACTTCGCGAAGTCAACTTCCGGATTGCCGGTCAAACGGATGGGTCGGGCGTTATGGGCAACATTGCGGACAAACAGATGAACGCGAATTTCCCGGCTACCGTTCGGATTTAATTTTGCGTAGGCGGCCAACTGAATCCCGTGCCGCGCAGGACCCATGTTCTCTTCGGCCCGGGGCGATCACTTTTCCAGAGCAAAGTTCGCGCCGTAACATTGGAAAGTGGCCGTAACGACCTGCATATACATATTTTGGCCACCAAAACCGTATTAATATAAATCTCACTTTATGACAACTTATTGCATACGTGGTAAAGATTGGTTGCAATAAAACTGCAGCGCCTGATACTCTGGCGACTCTCGCTTCCGTCGTATGGCTTGCAGTTGTACGAAACCCGTCCCGGAATCTACAATGCGGCAATATTGGGGAAGAGGCCCACCCGGTCGGAAAGACTTTACTCTGCCTGGATAATGACATTGGGCACATACGATCGGATATTTTGCGAGGAATCCCGCTGAACCATCGGGAATGGTTGGGAGGTTTAACAGCGCCCATGTGCCAAACTTTCCGGGCAATCTCATCAACGATTGTGGCCGAAGTGAAATCTCGCCATGGCGCAAGCGATAAATAGAAAAGTTCAACATTAGATGTTTTCGGTCGGAATAAATAACCCTGTACGATCTCGCGATGATCGGAATTCGCGTTGGATAAAGCCCTTTTCCGCCTGGCAATACCGTAATCGCATCCTCAACCTCAATGGCAACCGAACCCGTACCCAATATTTTCTTTCCTTGGCAGAACAACAATAGTTGCTTCTTAGACAGTTTTGCAAAATCAATTTTGGGACTGTAGAGGTATATACGGACAACCCGACGAAAGTCTAGCGCAGCTTCGTGGATTGTAGGCTGCTGGAAACTAAATAATTCATCTGTATTACGCCAGAGTTTCGATCCAAGTACACGATACCGGACGATACCTTTCCTGCAATAGCCCAACAAATCCTTTTTCGGCACGGCAATGTACGATATATCGTGCGCCAACCAATATAGCAACATCTGCCAACGTCGACGGTGAAATTTTTTGCCCGCAAGCCATGGATTAATTCCTTGCAAATATAGCGAATCAAACACGTCCCAGAGGGCATTCTGGATAAGAACGCGCTGTAGGACCGGAATATCTTTGACTTCGGTGTAAACCAATGGTTTGATAGCTTGAAGGGCCGGTGCGTAATTCTGGTTGTTCAACAAGCCAAGGCACCCACCGAGTACGGGAGGCCACTCCTCGCGGGTTGTCAGTGTAATTGGGAAAGGTGTTTTGGAAAAAATGATTCCATTTAATTTTTCAAGACCACCGGCGGATGCCAACGAGATATGATATACGGGAAATAGAGATTTTTCAATGTGAGCATCTACCACACGCCGCTCGATCTGATTCAACGCATTCCGCCATCTCTGTTCAATCAGAAATTTCCCTTGGCGCATACCAACGGATGCCAGCCGGGGACGGTGACTCAAGGCGGAAGCGCCAGGCAGATTTGCCCCAATCACCTGCACGGAAGTGATAAGAAAATAAATTGCTGTGAATAATATGTATCGCATTTATCTTTTTGCCGTTATCGAGTTGGAGAAGCAGCCAAACCTTCCAAATAGGGCTGATATGGTCGAAAACTATGAACATGTTGCAATGATGGTGTGTATGTGGTAATTCCACCGGAACTCGTGACGGCAAGAAGTCGCCCAGCCAAAACAGAAAGTCTTTGAATTTCAGATGATAAATGAATACTTTTCTCGACCTTACCGGTCTTAAGCGAAAAGCGGAAAAGCCGGTAGTCAGATCCGTTAGTATGGCTTGTTACGGTTTCATAAAAGGCGGTACGATGATTCAACACCGCAAAGGCTGTTACAGGGAACTGCTTTGGGGGAGTCCTAATCACATCCATGATTCGTACACCCTTGATTTCTCCCATTGGAAGAACGTGGAAACGAATCATTTTTCCATCTTGTGTGAGGATGATTACCGAATCGCCAACAGCAGCAAGATATTGAGGGTAACTGCCGATCACGTTGGGCAGGGGAGTAAGCTGCGAGCGGCCATTTTCCTGCACGACCAGCAAACTGCACCTGCTCATGCCCCCGCCTCTGGCGGAGGCTACCAATGCTACCTCCCTTCCCTTGGAAAGCACCGAGTTGAACCCAAGATATCTACTGCCCGATGGAAGCGCGTACATTCCCAATTGACGCCGCAGTTGCGGACCGAATATCCGAAGGATGGTGCGTTTTGTGGCAGTCGATTCGAACCATATCCACACCACTCCATCGGCGCCAACCATGATTCCAGGTGGAGCGGAGAATCCCGTATTGAAGGCCCGCCACTGGAATTTTCGAATTGTTTTTGCGTGGCCCAGTGGGTCGGCGCGAAATATCTCTGAGCCTTGACCGCCGTTGCGGTCTGCTAGGACCAAAAATCCGTCGCCTCTGGGGGCGGCAGCCACATACAAGGGGTTAGGACTGTAGAAAGTCCTCCCCGTCCTCCCACCAGCAAAGTTAAAATAATTGATGGAGTAATAACCGGTGGGTGCCAACTCCGGTCCGGGCAGCAAGCTGGTCAGGGGTGGAGATTTAGTTACAACCGCAATATATTGTTGGCCCATGGCCCGATCGGCCATAGCCAGCGTCATCACAACTAGCGACAGGGATAGACAATTTCCAATTCTACAATGCATATTATAAATCCTTTCGATCAAGGGGCATCACCGGGCACACTCTCTATTTATGGATAGAGAGCCGAACGGTACCATTTTATGCTCCTGGGGTGCACTTTCCTGCGGCGACAATTTTCGTACACACATAATTATTGGAGCCAGAGGTTTGGCACCATGATTGGGAGGCACCACATAACTTATTGGTACAAGAATGGCCAAGGCCTGACCATTTAGAGCATTTGGTTTTGTCAACACTGCCACAACAATCCGTGTAAAGCACGGATACTCCCACAGAGCTATTTTCCGGGCAAGTGCAACAAGCTCGCCAGTTCTCACCTGGAGCGGTACCGGCTGGGCATCCATTTGCTTGCATGCAATTAGGGTTGCTGGGAACCGCGCCTCCGCAGTCAACTGCAGGTGGCTGCATTCCACAGTTTATGCTGGTGGGGGTACAGTTGTAATTCAATTCTAATTGACATGGCGGGTTCGCTATAACTGTACCACGAGCCCGTGGAACATTAGCTATTAGAAACTCTGCGCCGAGAATTGTAGCCGCAAAGTACCCCAAGCGGCATAATACATTGCGTCGCGTTAATCCTGCCGCTATGCGGCTCGCCATCGCATTATTCCAATCTATTTTTTTGGTCGACAGTTCGTACGGATGTTTACTGTTCAAGACAATCCTCCTTTTGTTTATGGGACAAAGCATTGCTGTCCGACGGACCAATGTGTTTTTCGAAAAATTTCGCCAATTCGTTAACGGTAAATACCCTTCCAGCTTCCACGATTTTCAAATCTCCATCGGCAACGTACACCTGTGGCGGCATGGTTATTTGATATTCTTCGACGTAATTCACCGCGAACACAACCGGCACAGCCTTCAATCCCAAGTCGTCCAACTCGCTGGAAAACCGTTTCCAAGGCCCTGAATCAAGGAGCATCAGTACTACGGAGCCAAGAACATCCGAATCTAAATCCCGCAGATTCTCCAGCAAGCTGCGGCAAAGCCCACAAGAAAGCGAGGCGAACAGCAAAATCACCGGACGGCCGCCCGTGGAGCTCAAGTCCAGTTTCCCTGAACCATCCGCGAGATTGAACTGACAAACTGGAATGGCGGTGCCTATTTCCAGTCCCGGCGCTCGTCCTCCTCTGCCGAGTTCTACCATGCGCCGGGAAATCAGGCCTATTTGACGTAAGAGTACGGTCATAGCCAGTGCGCATATCAGCAGGCCCATTGTTGTGAATATCAGAATCGCATTGTTCATCGCTTCGCGAGCTCCCTACGCATGGCATGCATTTGAAATGCCCCAACAAATAGGAAAGATGCGGTTGCCCCATCGATAACACCCAACAGAGCATCTCCGGTTGGAATGGTTTCGATTGGACCTACCGCCGTGAGCACGACGATGCAGAGCATCATTCCGTTGCGCGTCACTGTTACCCAGTTGATTTCGCCGTCGTCGCGCCCGAAACAGAAGCACCGCACCGTACGCCCTGCCATGGTTATCCAGAGGGTGTACCCTGTGAACGCAGCGAGCATGATAACGGCTGAAGTTTCCGCAAGCCTAAGACCGGCATAGGCCGGAAGAACGCCAAAGCCGGTACACAGCTCCAATATTGGGATCACATAGGACGCAGGGGCGATTAATTGGCGGGGAAGCACCGCCGAAGCGCGAAGTTGCCAATAGAAATCTCTGCGGCCAAGCAATTTACCAATTCCCGCTCGGAGAAAAATCGCGGCAACGAAACCGTGAAGAAGCCAGTAAATCATGTGGTACCTCCATGCCGGCGGCTTGCAGCCACCAATGCCGCTTCGATCTGTCCGCCTGCATTCACCAGTGAAATACTATCCACCACGCCTTTGAGCGCGATGACAAGGGAAGGTGAGACCGAAAGTCCCAACTCACGCGATGCGGCACCCGGTTGTAAGACAGTAACATTGCGGGGATATTGGGACTGAGCCGTCCACCCATCAATCCAGAATGTGAAATCTCGATAATCTCGTATTGCCGCAAAAACTTCAGGTTTTAATTCATCGCATGGCTCGCATCCTCTGCTTAAAATCAATATCACTGCCTTGTCAGGCCACGAATGCATTGTTCCTTTTGTGGTCTTTTCCAAGAGAGTACGGGGAAGTGGTGAGCCGCATGCAACGCCCGCCGGGATTGGCCTGGGTGGAGTTGGAGGCTTCCGGCGGTCGAGTTCGGAGGTGAATTGGAGAGTAGATCGCAGAAGCCAGATCGTTGCAATAAGCAAAAAAAGGGAAGTCAGAGTTAATTGTGTTGTTAGATTCATTGTCAAGTTGAAATCCGATTACGATAATTAATTTTTCATAGGATTATGGATCCCGAACAGATCCTCCCGTCGGTGGCTCCGCTGTCACAGAAAAGTCAACCTGGCCATTGGTAAACGATGGTGTAGCATACGCATAGAAGTTGAACGCACCCTGCTTTGCCGGAATCTGTTGTCCCGCAGTTAACGTAACCCCTGCAGTTGACTGCGCCAGCACGTCAGAAGCGTTGTTCCAGTTGAGCGTCACCGTACAATCGGCGGGTGCTGATGTGGCAGTGAATACCGGCGTCGGCTCACCAGGAAAATAGTGTTGGTATTGCGGCTCGACACTCAACGTGACTCCTGGGTTTTCCTCTTGTGTTTCTGATAATTGTGTTCCACTTACGGTCACGGTTAAGTCCACTGCAACAGAAGTTAAATCCTCCGGTCCGGCGTTCTGACTGCCGGTCCATGTTTCCTTGTTGTTTGTATCGGTGACCGTCACCGTGCAACTCGTCGAAATCGCCCAATACCCGGCGATCAACGGCGTAAAGTCGAGGCTGGCGCTCGAGCCTGTCGAAGGCTGGGACGGGCTGATCGAATCAGTATAGCTCCCGGAGGGTGCCGGGCCAAACGAATCGGCTTGCAGGGCCTTGTATTGAACCTGCGTAAGGCTCCAATCATAGCTGTACGTTAGAGCTCCCTCTTCCTCGTCCCCGCTCGGCACCGGCGGGCTATAGTCCGTCCCGATCTCGGCCGTCAGGACGCTTGAAGCGGTATCCTTCACCCTTACCGGGTTGGGGGAAAACGGCGCCATGAACGCGGTGAGCGAGACAGTTCCGCCGCTCGCGTCGATCCGCGTGGCCGCTAGAAACGCCAGGAGAACGACCACCAAGGCGGCAATTCCTACTTCCAGCGTGATGGATCGCCCGGGCGGATCCTTACCGCCCAAATCTCTTTCAGTTCTTTCCATTTCCAAGTTCTCCTGAGTTTGGCTGTAGGTCGTGGTCCTTGGCCATGAACTGTTTCAGCCCCTTCCACTGCCACAGCATGGCGGCAAAGGCGTTGTTCATGTTGCTGTCGAATGTTTCGCGGTCATGGTGCGTCCATATATCCAGTTTCCAGCGCCAGCGGGCCAGCAGTGCTGCTGGCGCTTTGTTGGCAATGGCGGAACGGTACGCCAATATTCGTGCGGGCCAGCGGGCGGTAAAGCCACGGTTGCCGAAGGCGTTTCTGGCGGCCCGCCACAGTGAAACGGCGGCGGCGATCCTCCCGCTGGGTGTGTAGCCGGGTGGGATCGCCGGCGCACAGTAGTTAACACCCCAGAGGCAGGGCATGGGCTGATTCCCCCCGGCGGCCGCCGGAGGTACTGGTCCCTGTTCGTTACGCGCGGCACCTCGTTGGCCGTTGGCACGCAGGGTCAAATCGGTCTTGTCAATGAATATGCCGCTGATCTCCGTATTCAGGCTGGAACCGCGCACGATGCGCACCATGTATTGCCCCGGCCCGGCGAGAGCGAATCGTGTATAGACCGGATTCCATATATTCACGGCCCGGGTTTCCGCCAAGGGTGTCGCCGCCATCGCCCACCGGCACCACTGCAGGGCCGCGGGATTGTTTGGGAATACCATGGCGGAGAGCAATGGCCGGGTCATGGGTTGGCAATATGTCTGCGGCAGCGGGTAGACTTCCACAAGCCAATCACGCTGGCGGTTGTAAAGAACGTGGCCATCCTTGTTGAAAAGATAAAGGCTTAAGCGATAGATTCCCGCTTTCTTAAGGTGAACACGAATCCACAAATCCGGGCCTTGGAAGGTGGTGGGATAGGTTTCGCCATGATCGTCCCAATTGGTTTGCCTGCGGTACCCAAGCTGGGGGATGTACAGTGATTTGGGGTTATGCGTATCGGCGCTTGATTCCCATTCCCGCATACTTTCAAAGGGCCAGCGGTGGTGCGGCCCGCAGAAGGCGTCAACATTGGCCGCGTAATCCGGTGCGGAAACATGGAAACTAAGGTCGAAATGCGCTGCGCAAAGTACGCCATATTCCCTGCCGTAACGGGCGGTCCAATCGCCCTGTGTGCGCCAGTCATTGCGGAGGAACCGGGCATAGGGGTAGCGGATGTGCGACGCCTGCCGGGTGGCCCGATGGAGGACGCGGGAGAAGTCTGGAAGTTCCAAAAAGTGCGGTGGCGTGGCGGACCGGGGAAAATCGGCTCCTAAAAGGGCGTTGCGACGCGCGGCATGGCCGCTCTTTTTGATCGATTCCGCACCGTCCAGCCCCGTGGGCTTGGGCAACTTCAATTCCGACAGCCCAAGGCCGTAACGGGCGACAAGCAGCGATCCGTCGGGCGCTACCGCAAGTTGGCTGACGTAGCCGTCGAGTTGGGAAAGCCCCGGCAGGAACTGGCTCTGGATGATTTTACCGTTGCGGGTGTTGATTTTGGCATACCCGTTTCGCCATGTGCCCAGCCAGATATTTCCGGCGTTGCCGCGCGCCAGGCAGGTTATATGATCTCCGGGCAGCAGGTGGCGCAGAAAAGCCGCCGGCGGAGCGGCGAATCCAATGGGCGGGTGCCACAGTCCAAGCACCTTGCGTGCGTAATCCATGCCGCGCTCGTAACGGAAGCTTTGGCCGTTATCTGTGCTGACGGCCACGCCGCGATCTGTTCCGACGTAGACGTTCCCATGGTGGCCCACCACGACGCAGTTAACGAGATTGCTGGGGAGGCCGCGTCCCGTTGCCGTGATGGGAGTGTGCCACGGCCCATGGATAACGCGCCAGTGCGTGTAGGGGTACGCCGCGATGGCCAATCCACCGCACAGGGTTCCAACGAATGCGGTTCCCAGCCTGTTGAACGCCAGGCAGTCGGGGTTGGCGGGCAGACCCTGCAGGCGGGAGATGTAGCGCCAGCGGCCAAGAATCAGGGGCGAAGCTTCCGGCGTGTCGGCGTGGGACATGCGGTAGAGCGCCTTTTTGGTGCCGCAACCGCCCGGCATGTAAATGCTCAGGCCGTTTTCGGTACACATCCAGGCGGAACCATCCCGCGGATCGCAACTTATGGCAATGACGTGGCTGCCCAGCGGGCCGGTGGCCAGGCCGTAGTGCCGCCAGGTCCGGCCGTTAAAGACGCACACACCCCGGCGATTCGTACCGGCCCAGAGTCGGCCGTGACTGTCGATGCAAAGGCAGTAAATGCTGTCGCTTGCCAGGCCCGGAGAATTGGATTTATCGAAGCGCTTCCACGAATGGCCGATCGCCCTGCGGTGATAAATTCCCGTATCTTCACCGGCCACCCAAGTACCGCCGCGCGGGCCGACAAGTAGTGCGGTAACGAATTTGGCCGGGCAGTGCAGAGGAATTTCAGCGGATTTGGCTGCGGGCTTGGCGGATCTGGACGCCCCGCCGCGCGCTGTGGCGGCACCGGCGGGCGCGGGGAGAAAAATGTACAGCAACAAAACGGAAAGCAAGATGAGCCGCCCCACGGGAGGCGTGAGAGCCCTGCGGGTTGGCACCAACCCCGATTGGCCGCTCCTGCCGCGGATCGGGATTTCGCCTTCCTGACTCAACCCCGATTGGCTGCTCCTGCGGGGGATCGGGATTTCGCCTTCCTGGCTCAACCCCGATTGGCTGCTCCTGCGGGGGATCGGGATTTCGCCTTCCTGGCTCAACCCCGATTGGCCGCTCCTGCCGCGGATCGGGATTTCGCCTTCCTGGCTCAACCCCGATTGGCTGCTCCTGCGGGGGATCGGGATTTCGCCTTCCTGGCTCAACATACGGGCACCGGCGGCTTTGCCGGAAAAGCGGAAGGATGGCCGGCTGGTGCCCGGGCGGCTGCGTTTGAGCGGTAATTTGAGCCCAAAGGCTGCGCGGACGAATGCAGCGCAGTGGCGGTATAATTTAGTTGAGGCGTTGAGGCGTTGAGGCGTTGAGGCGTTGAGGCGTTGAGGCGTTGAGGCGTTGAGGCGTTGAGGTGTTGCTATGCGCAGCGTCTTCCAAAGAATCAGCGAGGCTTTGAGTTATCCCCAACCGCTGCATTGATTACCTCCGTCTGCTTGGAACAAAGAACCCCAGCGAAGCGGCCCAAGCATTGCGAGGGATTATAAACACACCGGCTGCCGAGGTGCAAGAAGAAAATCTTTTTTTCCCGCGGCGGTGAATTGGCCACCAGATCGGCCATGGAACCACTACTTTATTTCGGCTCAGGTGGCCGCCCGCAACCCGCGGGGAGCCGGGGCGTTTCAGCTT
>JAJZCT010000043.1 GCA_021828925.1 Planctomycetota bacterium | reverse complement strand
AGGGAGCGGGTTTTCCATGGACATATATCCGGTTAATTCTCTACGCGGTATCGCGTCCAGATAACGCCGCCGGGAAGGCGTTTTATTGACTTAACTTGAAGCGCCTTTGCCTGCCGCGACGTATGCCCCTTTGGCGCGTCAAACACGATGGGTGTTCCAATCGAACCGTCCACAACCGGGACAACAACATGGCTGATTTCATCAATGAGAGACGCTTTCAGGAACGCCCCCCCAACATAATCCCACCGCCATCTATACGGATCGTTTTAATCCGAAAAAGCTTTGACAACTTTGTGACGGCCCTTTTCAGGTCGATGGAGGTTTTGCCCGTCGATTCATTGGCATCCTGAAAACAGGAAATATTGTCTGGGATACGGCACAACACGGTATCGGCACGACAGTTTGCAAAATCGGGTGCTAACGGCTAGTTTGCACGTTGGTGTTGTTATGCATAAATCAATATCTCACAAATCCGCTCCGGCTGATCGCATCGTGGGCAATGCCGTGAAGCTTCGGCACCAATTGCATCAGATTCCGGAATTGGCGTATGAAGAACGGGAAACCAGTGATCTGGTGGCGGCGGAATTGACCCGACTGGGCATACGCTTTCAGCGCGGTTTGGCGGGCGGCACGGGCATTCTGGCGGATATTGGCGAGGGGGATCGGTGCGTGGCGTTACGGGCGGATATGGATGCGCTTCCGATAACTGAAGCCACCGACGTGGCCTGGAAAAGCCGGCGGCCCGGACGTATGCACGCCTGCGGCCATGACGGCCACATGGCGGTTTTGCTGGGGACAGCGGCTACTTTAGCTGCTCAACGCGACAGACTTGGCGGACGCGTCAAGCTGATTTTTCAGCCTGCGGAAGAGGGCCGCAATGGGGCCTTGCGGATGTGTGAGGATCATGTGCTGGATTCGCCGCCGGCGCAAGCGATTTTCGGCCTCCATGGCTGGCCGGAACTTACGGTGGGGCAGGTCGCATCGCGCAGCGGATGTTTGCTGGCGGCGGTGGATACGATTGTTATTGAAGTCCGCGGGGTTGGCACTCATGCCGCCTATCCGCACAAAGGAAAAAATCCAATTCCGTGTGCCGCGGCAATGATGGCGGAAATATCCGCTGCGTTGAATTCGCGCATCGCCCCCACCGATACCGTGGTATTTACGGTTGGAACTTTCAATGCCGGCCAGGCCAGCAATGTGGTGCCGGACTGCGCCAACTTCAGCGGCACCTTGCGAACGCTGACCGCCGGCGTTCGCAAACAGACCCTTACGATTATTCGCGAAGTTAGTCGCACGCTGGCGGCCGTTCATGGCTGTCAGGCCCGTGTGCAATTAACCAGCGGTACACCGGCTACGATCAACAGCGGTCCCGCGTATGATTTTTTTCATCGCACGGCATGTGACGCGCTGGGTGAGGGAAATGTGCATCTGCTGGATCAGCCGTTTCTTTGGAGTGAAGATTTTGCCTATTATCTGCGGCGTGTACCCGGATGTTTTTTTGTTCTTGGCACGCGCCCGCGTGGCCGCAAGACCTACCCCATGCTGCATAATCCGCAGTATGAATTTCCCGATTCAGCGGTAGCCACGGGCATTGGCATTTTGTCCGCCCTGGCGATGAATTTTCTCTCTGAAAGCCAGTGAGCAACCGGAGTAATTTGCATGCGCGTTTTTTGCTGTCCCTGCAGCCTGCGACCCCGGCGGACGTGCTGGATTTTCCTGCCGGCAATTCTGGGATGCTTTCTCCTGTCGGCACGTATGGCCCCCGCGCTTACGCCGCGGCAAGTCGCGGTAATCGTCAATGGAAATATTCCCGGTTCCTGGCAGGTGGCCAGATACTACATCAAGGCCAGGAATATTCCCGCCACTCATCTGATCGTGCTGAATTTAACCAACCATAATGTTAATGATGTGCCCGCGGCATATTACAGGCTGCGTATCGCCAGCGCCATCAGAGAAATTCTCCGGCAACGCCACTTAGCCAGGCAGATTAAATGTCTGGTAACCACTTATGGGATTCCGCTGCGGGTTGAGCCGCGGACGCCCTCGACGAATACTAGACGAGAGTTGGCAAGCGTCGAAACGCAGTTGAAGCATTGCGCCGTTGAATTACGCCGCGGAATCGCACAAATGCAGGCCGTGGCACCGGCAGCCACCGCCCCGGCTGCTCCGCCCGCCCCGCCGGCACAAACTCAACCGGCTTATGCAGTTAGCGAATTAGCACAATTTCGGATGGCGGCCAATGCCGCGATTCAACGCTACGAACATTTGCCGTCGGCAGCGCGGCGCGCCGCATCGCACGAATTTCTAAAACTCCTTACCACCTATTTCGGCTCGGGCGGGATGGCCAGTATGATTCACGTGCATGGCCATAGCCTCAAGGCGATGGCGCAACGGGAATCCCTTAGAACACAACGCGCCTGGGTTGCCGCTGAAATGCAAAAGTATCAGCAGCTTGCCGTGCATCGGGACCATTTGGCGAATCGTAAAAAAATGCGACTACTGCAGTTTCATGTGTTTGGCCTGGCCGGCTTAACAGATGAGTTACTTCTCGATCGCACGTATCTTTCCCAGCATGGCCGCAACACTGCATTGGATAACGACCTTATGATGCTCTGGTACCATGCCACGCCGCCGTTGCAGCCACAGATGAATCCTGATTATCTCCCGCTTTGGCATGAATCCAACCTTATTAATGGCTCCCCCCGAGCGATTATGGTTTCTCGGCTTGACGGCCTGACGCCGGAAATGGTCATCGGTATCATCCGTAATTCGGTGACCGTACAACACCATGGCCTGCACGGAGTGGCCTATTTTGACGCCCGCGGCTTACATGGCACGGACCCTTATTCGATATTTGATCATGACATTCGTGTGACCGCCCGATATATCAAAAAAAATGCCGCCATCCATGTGGTACTTAATGACGTTCCCGCATTATTGCAGGCAAAAAACTGTCCGCGGGCCGCGCTATATTGCGGCTGGTATTCGGTGCATCATTACGTGGATTCATGCCAATGGCTGCCCGGATGCGTAGGCTACCACGTCGCAAGTTTTGAACTTACGACGCTGCATAATCCAGCGGATACCGGATGGTGCATTAACATGCTCAAACATGGTGTGGTGGGCACGCTGGGCGCGGTGGCCGAGCCATATTTACAGGCCTTTCCCAGGCCGTCGGTATTTTTCCCGCTGTTACTTTCCGGAAAATTTACGCAAAGTGAAGTCTATTTTCTGACCACACCGGAAGTGGGCTGGCGCATCGCGTATGTAGGCGATCCGCTTTACAACCCATTTAAGCACGACCCAAGAATCGCCGCTGCCGAACTGAAAAAAAAAACCCTGTTTGCCAAAGCCTTCCAGGAAATCAAGGCCCTTAATTATTAATCTGTACGGTCATCCGGTGCCCTTGTAATTCAACACCGGCCGCAGGCAGCGGACAATCCGTGAAGTATGCAATTCTCATGTCGGTTGCATGGCATGATGCACGCCGGTAGCGTTATTCAAGATGTTGGAACGAAAACACTACAACAACGCTCCAATTATCCAAGCCTTAATTGACGTGCAGGTGAAAAGCCCGCGATTGGTAGATCTGGCAACCTTGGTGTCCCCTCCCAAGGAAATTACCACGGATTATCCTGCCAAGCCTGCCGACACCCGGGACCTAAGGAACAGCACCATCAACCAAAGGGGACGTGCGATTATAGCGCCCTTTTTCCCAAGAGCCTGACCGAGCCGTGGCAGGCTTTGCCAGATCAGCGCGGAGGCCCACCTGATTAAGAGCCGCGGCACACAGAAATCCTCGTGCTCGCTGTAATGGTCTCGCGGGTGCACTAAAACTGGCTGCGCAGCGAGGGTTTTGCCGATAAAAGTTTCAGCAAGGTCTTTGTTGGAATCTTCCGGCGGCGGCTTGTGGTGCTGTAGCGGGGGGAATCCTTGAATGGAAATGGCAAGATGGGTGTTGACCCCCGAACAATGTTTTTGTCCATTATGCTGATCTTGGCGGTTATGGGACTGGCCCAACTGGCTTTCTACCGCCTGCGCCCGCACGAGCATTATTTCGGTTATTGGTCTCTGGCAAACGTCACCAGTATGGCGGCAGTTTTACTTTTGTCTTTCAAAGGCCGCACGCCACCGCTGTGGTC
Source organism: Planctomycetota bacterium (assembly GCA_021828925.1). The sequence continues at coordinate 7,738 of JAJZCT010000043.1, read as the reverse complement.
CATGGCCACCATCAATACCCTCATTGTATTGGCGTGGGGATGGTGCTGGTGCGGATGCCGCGTATTTTCGGGGCGGCGGCCGAGGCTCCGGGCACTGGCCGTATTTGTGGCTGCGGTTTTTGCAATTTTTGTCATACCCTCACCCATCAGTGAACAGTTTTCCTGTCGGCTGCTGGTACTATCGGCCGGGATTGAGTTAATGGTGCTGGCGATGGGATGGTCTGTACTGACAATCGCACGACACCAGCAGCTTGCGTGCGCGTGGATGATGTCGCTTCTAACCGCAGGTATTGCAATCCTGATCGCGGTGCGTGGTTGCTGGGGAGCCATGGCGTTAGGGCCTGGAATGCGTTTAACACAGGAACTTTTGGGAGTGCTGGTGCTTCCATCCGTTGTTATCGTGCTGGCGTTGAATATGGGTTTGACGCTGATGGTTGCCGAGCGCATGCGCAACGTGCTTGTGCATGCCGCTGATCGTGATGAACTCACGCAGGTGCTCAATCGACGCGGATTCAAGGCGGTGCTATGGCGGCTACTCCGAAACAGGAATCAGGCAAATCCGGGTGCGGTGGTGTTAATTGATCTGGATTATTTTAAGGTAACCAATGATACGCTCGGCCACGCCGCCGGTGATCGTCTTCTGCGCTGCCTTGCCGAGGCGGTAACGGGGCAGTTGCGGTCCGACGATGCCGTAGGCCGCATGGGCGGCGATGAATTTGCTGTCGCGCTTGCCGGCGTTGATCCCATGCAGGCCGCGGAAATTGCCGAGCGATTACGCGCCGCCTATGTGGCCGCCGCCGCCTTGATCTCCCCGGAAATCAAACCGACAATGAGCATGGGAATCGCTACGATCAGCCGCGATGATCGGTCCATCAATGACTTGATAGCGCGTGCGGACAAAGCTCTATACAACGCCAAAGCCGCCGGTCGTGGCAATGCGGTAGTCTGGTCGCAATCTTCCCGCGCGGTTGCATGAGATTTTGTGCCCCATCTCCCCGCAGTTCCACATAATCGTGCTGTCGATCACTATCTGATTTTTCATCCGGATGGGTAATGCTCACATGCACAATCCGCCGCACGCCCGCCGTCCTGGCCGCGGCAAACAATCGCCGGCTGTTTTCAATGGCCTCTGCAAAACAGAATTGCCCGGTATTAAACCGTACCCAGTAGGTGTTAAACAGGACACTTACGCCCGCAAGTGCCCCCGCCAGCTTTTCCGGCTCCTGCCAGTGAAACGGTTGAACCTCCACGGACTGGCCAAAAGGATTATGCCGCTGCGGCGAATTGGTTAATGTTCGCACGCGCACTCCCTGTGCCAGCAACCGCTTGGTAATATATTTTCCGGAGTAGCCAAAAGCCCCGGTAACCGCATGGAGCAGATTATCATTCATAAACCAACCCCTTACCCGAGAACTCGATGAATTATAGAGCAAGCGACATCCAAGACGTAGTGATGTCACGCGTACAAATTAGGCTTGGCCATCGGAACTTCCAAATTTTTGATCCGTGGTCATTGGTCCATGATCACTGAAAACGTCCACAGATATTCCGACCCGCTGTAACCCGTAACCCGTCCCCTGTAACCTCGGCGTTGTGGTGAAATTGTTCGTTCAGTGCGACCATAATCTGTCCGAGAAAAGACCAACGGTATTCTGGGGCTTGAATCATACCCCGCCAACCTCAGGGGGCCAAGCGAATTGCCGCCAAATGAAACCCGTGTACTTACTGTCTGCCCTTCATTTCCGTGCCCGCCCGGCGAATGGGCGGACGTCACCTTTTCGTGTGTCTGGGCCTCGGGGGCAATGCGCGGGATTGCTGGGGCAACGGTATTCTCCGCGTGCCGGAAAGCGGCAATCCGGCAAGAGAGAGGCCCTTTTGGCTGCCTGAAGTGTTAAAAATGAATATCTGATGATCAGTCACGAGCGCAACCTGCCGACCGTCCGGGGAGAACGACAGGGCCCGAGGCAATTGCACCATTGGGATGTGAGCCCAGTGTACAACACGAAGCCCCCGCGCGCGGACCAGAATCAGATCGATTCCTCTGAAGATGGGACCCTTGACCGCGATGAGTGCAAACGCGGCAAAGTGCGAGTCGGGTGAGAAAACAGGAGCGGCGATGGAACCGCCTGTCCTAAGATACCGCATGACTTCCATCTCACCGGTTCCGGAAGTCGGTGCCATGATTATAGTAACCCGGCCAGGGAAGTATCTGTTAGTGCGTGAAATCAGAAGCAGCCGCTTGCCATCGGGCGACATCGCACCGCATCGCAACGGCCCTCGGCCAAGCACCATCTGGCGGACAACCGCCCGTCCGCCCGGCTGGGATCCCAGCCGGGCGAGGTAAAGCTGTTCGCTCCCATCAACCCAGCCCAACGCACCGCTGTTGCAAAATGCCGAGTTGTGCCGCTGGCGAAGAAGTGGAAAATGTACGGGCAGCGGCTTTCCGTTTTGGGTATTCCAGATGCGGATCCGCGCTTGAGCACCCTTCGCTGCGACGGCGGGAATGGTTGCAAACCAATTTCCATCAGGCGGCGCTAGCAGGTGAATGCCCTCGTTACGCACGCCCCGCAGCACAATCCTGTAAAAATGGAGAAACTTAAGGCCCTTTCGGGAATACCAGTCCACGTCCAAACGGGGATTGGCCCCATGCCTACCCTTCCAAAAGTAGCCCACGCCGATTGAATGCTTACGCGCGATTAGCCCGGTGGGCGACGCCGTTCCAACAAATCCTCCCGATCGGTAGGGAATCGTCGCAATGTGGCTTTGGGGTGAGAGGGGCCGTTGCCACGCCACGAGGCCGAAACTTCGGGTTGGCGATGCAACAGCGTAGTCTCCCTGCGTCCACGCTACCCCCGTCCCCAGCCGGGGGCGCGGGCCTGGTCCTGACGGCAGGAAAGCACTCCGTCCCTTTATTTTCAAAACGACCGTCGGCTTCCATCCGCTGATCTGCGGTAGCCGCCGCTTTCCAGGCGTTGCGCCCACTGCACCGCTGGCCCGTGTCCAAAAACTTGGCGCTAGATGCGGCAGGGCGGACGATACATAGAAGTTAGCGGCCACCAGATTACCGGAAACAAGAATGGAAATAATAGCAATGATAAACCACGCCGTTCCACATACACGCCTGCCGATGGAAATGGCCCAGAGTCCAAAAACGGTTGCGGCCAAGGGGATCGATGAGCCGCAGGCCGCACGTGTGTATTGGGCAAATAATGGACGGAGAAACGCCGCGACATAGTAAAATAAATGCCCCGGGGCATAAAACCACGCCATAACAGTAAGTGAGAGTGATACGGCCGACAGGACACTACTGCGCCGCACCAGATAGGATGGTCGCTCAATCGATGAACTGGGTTCTGATCCCATTCTATATTCCTCCGAAAATTGGCCGCCGCAGGCGTGAAATTCGGGGCACGCAGGCTCCCAAGATTCATGGCGGAGCACAAAAGGCTCTTCCTGGGCCAGCTGGCGGCTTTATCTTCCTCGAGCAAGCCTTTGGCAGTGCGCCCCACACCGCCCTTCGGCATGTTTGACCATATTCCGGATTGCCGCAGCAGCCCGGCGGATCTCCCGTTTTGTTGGCCTCCCCCCAGCCAGCATTTCCTCAAGTTGAGCCAACTCCCACGCCGCCTGGGGCGAAATCGGTATATTGCCTTCCCGCCCAGTGGCATTCCAAGAACCGTATACTCCGGGGAAACCCGGGCCAGCCTTTCCCTGCCCCGACGTTGCACACATCATGAGACATTCGCACTGATAGCGCTTTGCTAGGTGGAACAGGTGCAGGTGCAATTGCGGGTGATTGAGCTCATAGAAAATCAGCCAAAGCCCTCCTAGGATTCCCAGCCCGGGTCGGAACGGTCCCGCCTTCAGCCGCCAAGCTCCGGTGTAGGCACAGCACCGCCCCGGGCCGCGCGGCGAAACCCGTGCGAGCGAGCCTAGCGGAACGCCTTCGTAACCAAACGGATCACCATCCATCACCACCCGTCCCCCCGCATACTCATATAAATTCACGCCGCCGGCGTAGCCGATCGGATCGCGTTGCAGCCAGCGGCCAAGGGTGGGGCAGTAGCTGCGATTGCGGACGTAATAAAATGACGTTTCCGGGTCGTAGCGGTAGCCGCAGAAGATTATGTCATTGGCACCGGCGCTTCGCTCAAATATCAATGAGCACTGATCAATGAACAAATCATCGGAATTTCCAAATTTTTGATCCGTGGTCCGTGGGCCATGATCACTGAAAACCTCGACAGATTCCCCGTCCCGCTGTAACCCGTAACCTGCGTCCGGCATCTCGCATTCAGCGGCGCAGCGATTCCAAAGCCTTCTAACTCCTAACTCCCAACTCCTGAATACTCGTCGCGCCCCTGTCCCCTGTAACCCGTAACCTGTAACCTCGGCGTCGTGGTGAAATTGTCCGTCCAGTGCAACCATAACCCGCCTAAAAAAGGCCGAAGTTGTTTTAACGCTTACATCATACCCCGCCAGCCGCCGGGGGGCCAAGCTCACTGCTGCAAACGACAACCCGTGTACTTACTGATTGCCAGTAATTTCCGTGCCTTTCGATTGAAACGATGAATTTCACGCATTCGCGTTATTTCCCCTCGCCGGTCGGCATCACCAATACCGCAATGATTCCGAGCGAATCAGCGCCGGTGCTCTGTCACACCCAGAATTCAGGATTGACGGAGGGCCGAGGGCGTTGTGGGCGCGAAACAAGGAGAATAATGTACGTGTACATACATTGATGACGAGCACCAAAGTCCACCGCCTTCAGGAACCATTGCTCTGGTGCTGGGCGATGGCTTGGGTAATCCGCGTGGCGACATCCACGGCGAAGGTGCCGTCTTCACCGGTGACGACCGGTTCGCTGCGGGTGCGCACGGCGTGTAAGAATGATTGCAATTGCAGCTTCAAAGGTTCCTGATCATCAATTTCCAATTGATCCACATGCACCAATTCGGTGTAATCGAGATTCGATAAATCCGGGGGTTCTTCCGCGGCAAGTTGTTGCTGAAGAATCTCCAGTTGCGCCTGATTGGCGGTTTTGTGAATGACCACGCCGGCTTTTTTCTGATAATCCACACTCACATACGCATCCGGGCTGAAGAGCCTCATGCGGCGTTCGGTTTTCATCGCAAGGCGTGACGCGGTAATGTTGGCCACGCATCCGTTGGCAAATACGATGCGCGCGTTGGCAACATCTTCATGCCGTCCAATGACTGCCACGCCGACAGCGGCTATGGAGGCAACCGGGGAACGCACAAAGTGATGGACAATATCAATATCATGGATCATCAAATCCAGCACCACGCCGATGTCCACGCTGCGAAAGCGCATCGGGCTGATGCGATGTACTTCAATAAACCGCGGATCAAGGCGGTGTTGGCTTAAGGCGCGAACCACGGGATTAAAACGTTCCGAATGCCCCACCTGTAACACGCATTTCCGAGTCCGGGCCAGGTTCACCAAAGCCTGGGCGTCAGCAACGCTGGGTGCCAGAGGCTTTTCAATAAGCGTGTCGATGTTGCGGCTCAAAAGCGTTTCCGCAAGGGCCCGATGATAAATGGTCGGCGTGGAAATGCTGGCGGCCTGAAGGTTCGGGCACGCCGCCAGCAGCGCTTCAATGGAGCCATACGCGGGGCAATTGTATTGCTGGGCCAAAGCCTGAGCACGTGATAAATCGGTATCTACAATGCCCATCAGGTGCGCGTCAGGTAAGGAGGCATAAATGCGGGCGTGGTGGCCGCCCATACGCCCGGCACCAATGACTGCGGTAGATAACGATGCCTGAGAATTTTGTTGGGTCATCTTTAGGACTCCTTTGCTGGGGTGCCCGCGTGCGGCTATACGGGCGGCTTGGCCAAACGGCCCGTGAACAAGTGAAATGGCGGCCTGCAAGGGCACCCTGTTACGCAAACTGGACAGCGTGCACGGTGCGGCATCGGAGCAGCGGTCAGTCGCCACTCCATGGCGTTTTCCCGCGCAAGGATTCCCGGTAGCGGCCAAATTTCCCTTCGGCGGCCCGGCGGATAAATGACAGCATGGTGTTGATCTCCGCGTTGCCGGGATACAGTTTTTCCAGCTCCACCGCTCCGATGGCCAGGGGTGTCCCTTTACGATACAGCAGCCGGTAGGCTTCCTTGATCGGTTCAATTTGTTTTTCATCGAAGCCGCGCCGCTTCAGCCCCACGCGGTTTAAGCCGCGTATGGAGGCGGGGCGGCCATCAACCGTAAGAAACGGCGGCACATCGTGCACCACCACCGCCACCCCGCCGATAAAGGAATATTGCCCGATACTGACAAAATGCGTTACGGCCACGGCCCCGGAAAGTACGGCCCCATCTTCGACTTCAATATGTCCGGCTAGCATCACGTTGTTGGCAAAAATGCACTTATTGCGAACGAAGCAATCATGCGCGATATGCACATTGGCCATCAGCAGATTACCGTTGCCGATTTCCGTTACGCCGCCACCATCTTCAGTGCCCATATTCACGGTGACCAGTTCGCGGAAGCGGTTGTTATCCCCGATTAAAACCCGGCAATCGCCGCCGCGATATTTGAGATCCTGCGGAATTCCCCCGATCACGCAACCGGGGAAAAAGTGATTATCCCTGCCGGCAATCGTATGGCCATGAATCGAAGCACGATGATGCACCACGCAACCGGGGCCAAGAACAACTTTTGAACCAATATACGCAAACGGCCCGACGGTTACGTCATCAGCCAATTTTGCTCCGGATTCAACTACGGCCATGGGATGTATTTGCGGCATAAATTCCAACTCAAGGATTCAAAATACTCAATGCTTCCAATATTATTTTGGCGTCTCCATGTCAAGGGGTTGCACCTGTGGGCTATCCCAAAGGCTGATTTCCCCGTTGCCACAGGCGGCCTTTATGTTTGCGACTCATCAACGAGCATAAACTTCAGCACGGCCTCGGCCGCCAACTGATCACCAACCATCGCCCGGCATTTTACATGCCCCGTGCGGGCCTTTACGCGAATCGTTTCGGATTCCAGAATTAACTGGTCTCCCGGTACCACCGGGCGGCGCAATTTAACTTTATCCATGGATAGCAGCATCGGCAATTTTCCGCTATGTTCCAGTTGCCGGGCCAGAAGCAATCCGGAAAGCTGCGCCATGGCTTCGACAATCAGTACGCCCGGCATGACCGGCGCACCGGGATAATGCCCCTGAAAAAATGGTTCATTCATGCTGACATTTTTTATTCCCACGGCATGATTATTGGAATCCATCTCGATCACACGGTCCACCAGCAGCATGGGAAAGCGATGCGGCAATATGCGCGTGATCTGTTTAATATCCATGACCGGCCCGCGGATGCTCAACGCGGAATGGCGCTGCGCCTGAAGCATGGACACTAATTTCCGCACCAAGGCATGATTGAGCGAATGACCGGATTTATAGGCAATAATTTTTCCGCGGATTGAGCAGCCCAGCAGGTACAAATCCCCGATCATATCGAGAATTTTGTGCCGCACGCATTCATCCGGGAAACGGTATTTGGTGGCGATCGGGCCGTCGTTATCAATTACCAGCACATCGCCGGGCTGCAAGTGCAAACCCAAGCCGCGCTGGCGCAGCATGTCGGCTTCGTGTTTGAGCACAAACGTGCGGGCCGGGGCGATAACGTCGGCGAAATCATCGCCCAGCGTGTAGGAAAACAGCTGATGGCCGATGGGGGTATTGGCACCAGAGTCCAGATCAAAAATCATC
>JAJZCT010000042.1 GCA_021828925.1 Planctomycetota bacterium | reverse complement strand
GCGGCGGAGGATTGAGCCGACTCTTAATGATGAGTCTGCGAGATCCGACAACAAAGCAGACGGGGCATTTCAGGCCCATCCCCCCCATTTTTTCGTCGGCGCAGTGAGGCGCACCGGGGTGCAGTGATGCGAAATCTGGGCCTTTTTCAATCATTTTGCCATCGCTGGCACTTTCGGGCTGCGCGTCGCTGCGCTCGCCTGCGCTCGCATTGCGCGCCGCAAAGCGCGCCGCTTTCGCCTGGCTTGCGTCCCCGGCCGCGCGAGAGAAATGATCGTCTGTGACTTGGAGGTAATGGTCGCGTGCGACCGCTGCGCTGTTGCCGATCCAGGCACAGACTACTTGCATGGGGAACGCTTCGGCAAGTTCGGTCTGCCGGCTCGCTCGCATGTTGTGCCACAACTTTGGCCACGGCTTCACCCCGGCTCGCGTGGCGATCCGTTGCAGTTGCGTCCGAAGGTTTGCAGCGGCGCTGCGGTACCGCGTGATCACGTATTGGCTCCCAGGCTCGGCCAGGTCGTAGCATTCCCGGAGCGCTGGCATCACTTCAGGAAAAATCGGGATTACGCGCGAATCCTGGCCGGGGTGGTGCTCGGTCTTGGGGCTGTGGATCGTCATGCGGTTGCGATCCCAGTCTATATCGGCCCAGGTGAGCAGCAGCGGCTCGGATGGGGTCCGCAGGCCCGCGAAGCGGCTCAAGGCTATCAGCAACCGCCACTGTGCGTCTGGCGCGGCATCTATTAGCTTGCTGACAGCTTCGCGCGTGACAAAAAACTGGCGAGCGTGGTTTATCTGGGTCCCGCCGGTAAGCCCGGCCAATGGACTTTCGCGGATGATACCCTGACGGACTGCTGCGGCAAAAAAGGCTTTGGCTGTCGTGATTCGGCGATTTACGGTAGCCCTGGCCAACCCGGAGTCAATGAGATGCTGCCGCCAAAGCACCGCGTCACCGGCGCGGATCGCAGCCATTGGAGTCTGGGATCCCAGAGATTCCCGGAGCGTGCGTGCCGCGTGGCCGTAGTTGGTGATCGTCGCCGGCTTGACCTGCAATCCGGACATGTAAGATTGTAAAAACGCAGCCAGCGTAGACGATTTACGTGGCGCGCAAAGCCCCAGTTCCGCCAGCTTGGCGTGATGCGCGTCCGGGATCTGGATCAGAAATTCCTCGGTGGATTCAGCCAGGGGCCTGCCGGATCGGGCCGCGGCGGCAAGGGATTCCACGTGAAGGCGGATGGCCTCCGCATCTCGGCGGCTGATTTTTCCCAGGCGGAGCGGTCGTCGCTTGCCGTCGGGGCACATAATCACGATGCGGCGTCGGCCGCTGGGGTCATCGATAAGGCTGGCCATGGGCGATCTCCTGGTTGGGTTTTGCCGTCCATGGCGTTTCGGGGTAAATCCTTGGATGGCAATAATGATAACAGAAACTCAAGACCAAAGCGCCAGCTCATCGGGCGCGAACGATTTCCCGTTTAGCAGCAGCACCTCGGTGGCCCCGGAGCTTCCGTGGGAAACTTTAGCCTGGTTGCCCAGACTCTTGGGAACCTTGATCGCCCGCTGGTGCCAGCCGGGGTAAAGCTCGGAAAGCATCGGGTGCCGGTAATAGCTCACGACCACCCTGGCGCGGCGGAAACGCCCCAGCGAAACGGCCAGACGCTTATGATCCAGCGGCTGAAAGTCATTAAGGTACTTGGCCGATTTTTCGAGGTAAGGGGGGTCGCAATAGATCGCGACTGAGTTTTCGTCCGCGATGGAATCAATGACCCCAAACGCATCCCGGCATAGGATCGCAACATTCCGCAGCCGCCGGCGAAAACCCGGAATCGAAGCGACGGCGGATTGCCACCGCGCCGCCTGCGATCCACCGGACGGGGTGAACCGCACCGCAAACGGCAGACCGTGCTCCCAATCCAACCCCGCAAAGCCACCCAGTCCCAACCAGGAAGAAATAAAGTACCGCGCCGCATCCTCCATTCCCGCGTCAAAATTATGGGGCATCTCAAAAATGTTAAAAAACTCGCATGGATCCGCCGTACAGGCCTCGAGGTAGATTCGCTCGCTCGCGGGCACGCGCCGAAGCCATCGATAGAGACCCGGGCCTTGATCCCTCGACGCAAGCACCTTGGCGAGGTTACACAGCCGGTCGTTGAGATCCACCACGGTCTCCATCGGGCATCGCGGCTTAGCCAGGAGCACCGCCATGGACCCGCAGAATGGCTCAAAGTAGCTCGCGTGCGGCCCGAGTTCCTCGACGATCAGCGGAGCAAGCCCGCGTTTGCCGCCGAAATACGGCACGATGGATCCCATCCCGTCTTTGGCCATAGAAGATCTCCTAAACAAATTAAAAGCAGATCAGGCTCGCGTTTGGGAACGTCTGATGGATGCTAGTAGACCAGGATCACCGGTAGCGTGATCGAGGATCTGGGTGCCGCGGGCCGTCTTGTGATCGCCGATCCACCGCTTGATGTCGGCGATATCATATCGCACCAACCGCCCCAGATGCACGCATGGCAGCTCGCCGCGGCCGGTCATGATCTGCACGGTTCGCACCGATACGCGAAGAGCCTGGGCAACCTCGCGGGCTGTCAGCAGCAGCGTCTCAAGCGACTCACGCTCTCCTATATCGGCCCAGTCAACCTTCATGGCAATCTCCTGGAACTGTCGATGCAAATCCCGGAAACGAATCCCAACGCCATTCCCGTAAAAAAGCAGAGGAAGCCGTGGGAGAGATAGACCCCGCAACACGCGTGGGCACACCCGTCGTAATCCCAGATCAAAATAAAAGCAGCGAGAATGCCCGCGGGAATCACAACGATAAGGTAAAAATATTTCACCGGTGCGCCTCCGCTCCGGGTCCGAGCGTTTCAACCTCCGCCATTTGCCGCGGAAACTCCTGGATGCGAAGATCGTCGGGCCATTCCTCGGGATCTGAACCGCTGCGTGACTTTAGCTCCACCGGGGCAACCCCCGCCGCGGTCGTTATCTCCGGGCGAGATCCAGCCTGCTTAAAGAAAAACGCGCATCGGCCACGGCACTGATCGCGGATCGACTCCGCCCAGGCGAGATCAAACGGCCGCGCCGCGTTCCCTGATTCTCCGCCGACGATCACCCAGTCAATCGCCCCGGTCGCGTCGCCGGCGGCAGGGAGCCAGCGATAACGCATCTCAATCGGCCCGAGCAACGGCTCAAAGCTCACGAACCTCACGGCCGCGGCGGTTTTGAGCAGTTGGGAGATTCGCCCGCAATTCTCTTGGTTTTCCACGCTGACACCCAGCCAGACGTTGGGCAGCGGCCAACGCGGCATAGATACGTGGTGACCGTCGGTCCCCTCGCGGCCACGGGTTCCCGGAATGACCGTGTTCCGCACTCTCCGTTCAGCCATCTCATACCAGAGGTTCATGCCCACACCCCGTTTGGTGAGAATCTGAAAAGTGTGCTGCGGGCAAGCCGCCATGACGGCGAAAATCTGATCAATGAATCCCCACGGAACTTCGATGTGAAAAAGATCGCTCATGGAGTTGACGAAGATTCGCCGGGGTTTTTTCCAATGAAGCGGCTGCACGAGCAGCTCGTGATGAAGTTTGATTTTTCCTGTCCAGCGCGGGCCGGCCGGCGTCATAATCGCCAATCCTTGATACCGCGGTGATTCTTTCAGCCGCGTGGCGGAAAGCTGTTCGGCGTAGCAGTGTCGGCAGCCTTCACTCACTCGCGTGCAGCCTGTGATCGGGTTCCAGGTGGCATCGGTCCAACTGATTTTTGATTTGTCGCCCATGGTTAATACGTCTCCTGTTAAAACAACTTCGCCACGGGAAGCGAATCGAAAAACTCCTGAACCGTTGCGTGATGCGTAATCGATGCGTGACGGTGAAAAACCTGCTCGTTGGGGCCGATCAGTGAGATCTTTTTTCCCAGGGCCAGGGCAATTCCAAGCTCAGTATGCCGGCCACCGCGGCTCATGGTGTCGCCTGTGAGCTGCACCAGGTGGGTGCAGTCCTGGACCCCGTAAAGGTCTCGGATGCAGTCGGATCCCCATTGATCCGGATTGTCTACTAGGTTTTGCACGTCCAGGTGCCAGACTGATGATATTTTGTGTCCGCGCTGTGAAAGCATCCTGGCGATGGTCCAGGCCTCTAACTTCCGCGGATAGCTTGCAGCAATGTAAAACTTCACAGTGTAATCTCCATCAGGCAAGTGCAGGTGAAGGCCAGAAAGCACGATGTGGCCATCAAGATAAAAATTTCAGCGCGGTGGCAGTCGGCCTTAAGCAGCGAACCGGTAGCGCTGCAGGCGCAATACCCGAACCAAAAAGCAGCGCTAATCGGAGCCAGGATGGCCACTGCCAACACGTTTCGTATGACGGCTATTATTTTTTTCATTTTGACCTCCTCAGGTGCTTGGGCATCAGATCGGAAAACGGCTCATGCACCGCTGCGGCCAGCTTGGCAGCTTCGGCGGCGCGGATCGGGGCTTTGCGAAGCTCGTATTCCTCGGCGGTTTCGGTTTTCCTGATCGGTGCGGCTTTGCCCACCGGCGGGCTGTAGCCTTCCGCTAGCATTTTCCGAAGCATTCCTAGCGGATTTCGGAGGCGCTCGCCACCTCTCACGCGATGGGCAAGTGCCGCTATAGCCGCGGCCACCTGGCCTCGTGTGTGCAGCTCATTCAACCGCAGGACCTGATCTGGATCTATGCTTAACTCGGCGCAACCTCGCAGCGAAATCAGGCCTCCCTCTTCTGAAAATTCAGCAGCAGCAGCCGGAGCTTTTGCGCTGCTGCTGCTTATTACTTTGCTTATTACGCTGCTGCTGCTGCTGCTTATTACGGGCACCACTTTGGGACCGTCGCCCCCGGATTCCCCCGGATTCCCCCGGATTCCCCAATCGTCGAGATTTCCCCCATTTTCGATGGGTTTCAAATCTGGGATTGGTGGATCTTGGATTCCCCCGGATTCCCCCGGATTCCCCCGGATTCCCCCGGATTCCCCAGAATCGGAGGAAAGTTCACTTTCGTTGTCCCATGGCGACGGCGGCCAGCGACGGATTTTTCGTCCGTTCTTGGGCGCGGGCTGTAGGACGTTGTGGCCGTGCACGTGGATGTACCGATCTGGACCCAGCTGGTACGACCCGACCAGGCGATTGGATTCAAGCTCGGCAAGAGCTTCAGAGATCCTCTCGGGCGTGGCGGACGGCAGCATGGGAAAGCACTCACATTTCAATACCGCGGGATCTCCAGCAATGTTGCCGAAATCGTCAGCGTTTGGAATGAGACCCCAGGCCAGCAGGCGGGCAGCAAAGTCGCTGACGGCATTGATGCGGCGGCCATATTTGGCGCTGGAGTAGATTCGCCGGGATTGCCCCCGTCGGAAATCAAGTGTATCCATTCCCATTTCCGTTCACGTTATTCTGCGGCCAATTTATCCCGGCTGGCCATCCGGTAAACCTCCGCCGGCGAAACGCTCGCCGGAAATGCCTTTGCTCAAGTCCACGAACCCGCCGGGACAAGCCTGCATCGGAGATGCCGACGAATCGCACGCCGACATTAGCAAGGGTGGGTTTACCAGGGGACCGGGCATGAGCCGATGAAAATACGGTCATGCTCGATCAGATCAAAAATTTCTTCCAGCGCCTGATTCTCCACTCTGATTAGCTCTCCCGGAACCGGGGTTATCGCAAACGTCTGCTCACTGGGAGAAATTTCAATAGCGCAGTCCACGGTTACGGTGTAACGGAGATTCGAGAAAAACGGGAAAACAATGCATACGTTTTCAGGAATTGCCCCTGATCCGGTGACGGCGGCGATGAGCGAGCGGCCGAGGGATTCTTCCGCGTGTGAAAGCGAGCCCTCTGTGGCTCCGTTGGCGGTGAATTTGAGCTGCCTTAGCACGGTGAGCAGATTAGGACAATCGCGAGACCAAGAGCGAAAAACAATCCGGATTGCCCTGACAATTTCAGATTGCCGCATGGGTTTTCCGCCATAGGCCAGCATCCATTTCATCTGGTCGGACTGCTTAAGCGGGAAAATCGCCCGGTCGCGGCGATCGCCGTTGTTAAAGACATAGGAAACATCTTGGGGGCTGACCCACACCTCCGAATGGGGGCATTTGCCGCCGGGAGGCTCGGATATAAATCGGTTGAATGACTCAATTGTTTGGTGAGTCTCCCGGTGCGGCCCAATGCTATGCTCTTCGCTATCCGTGATCCCATCAGGCCGCACAATGTAATACGCCTTGGGGTTTCCCGGATCAGCCACAATCTCGGTGCGACGGCTGGCCAGCACAAGCCGTTCGATTTCCTTAATAGCTTCCGCCGACAATGATTCAGACATGTATTTCTCCTGGTAAAAAAAAGGTTTATCGCAAGCCGCGGCAACAAGCCGCGGCTATCAGGTAATCTCGCCGGTTTCCCGGTCAACATTGTCATAAAGCAGGTCGGCCCGCGGATCCTCGGGTGATTCCGGATGGAATGTCAGCATCCCATTGACCCGCGGTGACATTTCATAAATCCGCGTGCGGCGTTTGGGCACGCTGCTGCTGATCTCACAGCCTACATGAATCACATCACCAGGCTGACCGTTTCCGATGGTGTCCGGGGTGGGCACCAGGATGAACATGATGGAGACTTTCCGGCACTTGGTATCGCCGGGCCGATCAAGGCAGTCCTTGGTAACGTGGGCCAATTCCGCGTTGAACGCGGCCCCGATTTTGCCAAAATCCAAATCTTTGAGGTTTTCTAGCGTTAGCTGGACTTCGCGCGACATTTTTTTCTCCTGCAAAAAAAGAACCTGGAACCTAGGAGTTAGGAGTTAGAATAAGGAATCAACGCAGCAGCGAAGCGGTTCCAAAGCCTTCTAGCTCCTAACTTCTAAATGCTGCGTTCTGGTAAAACCGTCTGCGGCCGGGCAGCCCCGCGCGGGGCACGATCCCGGCCGCAGAACGCACGTTGCTCATAGGAAAAATAGAATCGCGACCGCGATAGCTGTTACTGCCAACAGCATGATCAGGAGTGGCAGAAAATTCTCATCGAATTCCGGCGTGAAGCTCCTGGCGAAGTCGCCCTGGCCGGTCACGACCGGCGCGACAGCCTGGGGAAACTCGGATTCCAACAGCAGGTCCGTTCCGTTCCAACGGTAAATCTTGTGCGGCATAGCATCCGCGGATAGCTGTACTTTTGCAGCCGAGGCCATTTTTTCGGTGCACCAGAAGGACACGCGGTCGGTTTCCACCATCCATGAAATTTTCGGGTTTATTGAACCCGCAAGGTGCATCCCCAGGGAGTCGATATCATTTTCCGTCATCATTGTTTTCTCCTGTAGTTCCGTTCGATTTCCCGTATTTAATCGCGTGGCACCCAGAACAGAGGCCCGCGGTGTTTCCGCAGCAAAAGCAGATTTCGCAGATGGGCTTTTCGCAAATCTCACAGCGTTCCGACTTCTCAAAGTCAAGCGAATCGCCGCACTCGCAACACTCGCTGGGTGCTTTACGCAGCACCAGCGATCTGCGATCCCAGCGGACCGCGCCACCAAAAATATTTTTAAGTGTCATGGGCAACCTCGCGTGAGCAAAACTTGCACTGGCCATCGTCATCGGTCGGTCGGCCGCAGCCGGCACAGCGCGGCACGCTGTCAAATTCCGTTGATTCCTCATCGCCGCTGCGGCGTGATATCACTTCCACCTGACGGGCGTGCCGAGGGTCTGATGCGTCGGCACGCCCTTGTGCAGGAGGGATCTCGTGCGTATCCGCGGACCCTGGCGAGGATGCGTCCATGCGTGTTGAACGGCCCGCAATGGCAGCTTGCTTCAATGGCTCCTCGCCAGAGGCCGCGGATAGGCCGGGCTGAAACGGAGGATTCTGCCGCCGGCGGCGCGGATCGTGAAACGGGTAAATCGGGGAACAGCCGGCGGCGCGGGCAGACGCCTCCGCCGCGATCAACTCAAGCTCGCGGTCGGCCATCGCATCGATGGCCTCTGTGAATGGCCATCGGCGAGCCCGCTTAATAGCGATTAACTTCTTCATTGTCGATGGCCTTACCCCGACATTACTGCCCATGGTTTTTTTACATTCCATTAGATTCCTTTACATTTCTTTACATACATTATCGGCACGCCCGCCGATTGTCAACACAAAATTTTAATGTTTTTTAGATTTCTTGATGGAAAGGTATATAATCCTATGTAATGATTGGATTTATGGAAGAACGTCGGCAGATACAAATCGCGCTCACGCAGCGGGCTCACGAGGCAGTCGAGGGGCAGCGCGCCCGCTTGGGTATGAGCAAGGTGGTGATTCTGAGCCGCTTAGTGGAATGGTTCGCGTCTCAGAGCGAAACCGTCCAACAAGGGGTACTGGGCGTCATGCCGAGGGATTCCTCTCCGGATGTTGCGCGAATAATTTTGGCGAGGATGGCCGAGAGTGACCAATCCCGTCCCCTTGAGCGAACTCAGGCCGAAGCCCAAGCTCGGATCGAAGCGATAGGTCGGCAAGGATTAGCCGAAGCCACGCGGAAGCAATCTCATCGCCGGAGCGGATCCGGCGCAGCGTAGCGGCTAGCATGTCAATGTCGTCCGGCAGATGGCCGATCTCTGGGAATTGGTGCATGATGATCCATCCTTCTGGGTTGATCATCGGGAAAAAGGAGAATGGAAATGGAACATCGTGTAAAAACAGCACCCGCCGCGGAAATCTGCGTAAATTGCGGACGCACCATCGGAATTCTTGAGACGCCACACGTTTACAAGGACAGTGTGGTGTGCCACGATTGCTTGAGGAAAATTACCAGTTCCAAGTCCGATTCACTGGTTAAATCCAATGTAAATCCGCCTGCCGCGACAGCGCAGGCACCTTCTGAAAAGACCAAAGGAGCTGTGGAGCGATGGTTGTATTCTTCAAGCGATCCCGTATGCCCTAATCCGAATTGCGGACACCGCGGAAGAATGAAAAAGTCACGAACTGGCTCTATTTTCGTGGAACTTGCCTTTTTTGTAGGCGGAATCGTTTTTGGCGTGTTCACGTTTGGGATAGGTGCCGTGATCGCCTTTTTCGCGTGGCTGTTTTACTACGGAACGGCGCGAAAAAAACAGTGGCGATGCCCCAAGTGTCGGTTCGCGTGGCCCAGGTAGAATAATAAATTTAATTGACAAGTAGCGTGCAACAGGACGATAATAAGATCGTCGCGTGGCACGCACCCATCGCGGCTCCGAGCGTTCGCGCATGGGAATCCGAACTTTCACCGTACTTTTTTCCCTGGCATTCATTGCTGGATGCGGCACTTTGCCGGTTCCTGTTTCAGAAAAGCCGATGCAGCCCCAGCCGGCGGCTCCGATTGTTTCATCTGTCATTCCCCCCATCCGCGCGGCGATTAAACAAAATATTGCTGTTGCAAGTTCCGTCAAGGATTTGACGCGATCCAATTTGCCGGTTCAAAAGCCAATTATCATTAAAAAGTTGCACGTGCAGCGCGATGAACTTTCGCAGGCGACTGTGATTTTATCGCAACGCGCTGTTCCGGCAGCCGCAGCCGCAGATAAAGCGGCGCGGCAGAATGCACGCGGAATGCGGCGGTTGCAAGCAGCTCTAAAGCAACAGCAGAGCCGACAGGTGCAAATGGTGCTGACCTGCGGAGCGATTGCCGGCGGATTGTCTGTCCTGGCGGGAATTGCGGTGCTGGTTTTCATGCACGGGTACGTTGAAGGCCCGATTTTAATTGTCGTTGGCATCGGGATTGTGGGCCTGGTCTGGTTTGCCGCGGCACATGTTGCGTTGATCGGCTGGGTTGCTGCGGGATCAACGGTTGGATTGATATTTTGGATGATTTTGGGCAGGCACCATGAGCATGTGCTCCGGGTAGCTGCGCCCGTTTTGGCCGTAAAACCGGCGTAAGGAGCTTTTATGTTAATCGCAATTATTCTCGCGGCGGTCATGGGTGCGGCGGCAGGCTACATTTTTGCCAGTTACCTGTCGGCAAAACTTGATGGCAAAACGTTGTCGGCGGAACTTTCTGCGGAAGACAAGCTTGCGCTTTCGACCATTCGGACTGACCTTGCCGAAGTTAAAGCCAAAGTGGATGCGGTTTTCCACATCACCACGACACATAGTGCCGTTGCCGCGTCTGCTGTCGCCGGCACTGCCACACAGCCCAAGACTTGAGTTTTCTCCTGTAATCCCCCGGCGGAACCGTCACCGCCGGGGGTTTTTAACTGGGGTAAGAATAATGGGGTTAAGAAAAATGGTGAACACACTTCGTGATAGGCCGCTGACCGTTGGTATCGCGGTTGCCATCTTTTCAGCCCTGGTATCGGCGGGATCTGGCGCGCTTAGCTATGTCGGTACTGTGCAGAGTGTTGCCCAGGAGCATCAATCGGAAACCCGCCGAACCGCTGCGGCGATGGCAACGATGGAACAGATCCAACGCACACATTCACGGGAAATAGCTTCATTCCGCGATCATCAGCAGCGAACAGATATACGACTTGAGCGAATCGAAGAGGTTTTGTTTGCCATCGCGCGGCGACAAGGTGTCACCGTGCCGAAGCGCAGGAGTGATCCGTGATCTCGCACAAAGGACAATCAGATAGCAGAATCAACAGTTCGCGCCGTGGATACGGTGCGGCCTGGCGAGTGCTTCGCGCTAATTGGTTGAAAAGAAATCCATGTTGCTGTTACTGCGGCGCAGTCGGAACCGATGTGGACCACATTGTGCCGCGCCGTTGCGGCGGAACGGATGATGCCGACAACCTGCAAACCTTGTGCCACAGTTGCCACAGTCGCAAGACTGTGACGCACGATGGCGGCACGGGCAGGGGGAGGCAAATATCTGGCAATCCTACGTTGAAGACCGCAGCCCAACGACGCGCGAATTTCTGCGAAATTGGGAAAAATGAGGGTTTGGGAAAAGGGGACGGGCGTTGGAGTGACGATGCTGACAAAGGTGACGGGCGTTGGGTCGGTCGTGAGGTTCCCAGTGTGGTGGCGGATCGGTATTTGCAGGTGGGAGCGGTCGGCGGAAAAGTTGATTCGGGCGGACGTGCTAACCATCGGGTGGTTGCGGAGGCGGCGCGGGATTTGGATGGACGCGATGGATCAGCGGCGTGGGAAGGGCTGGTGGGATGATGCGGGGACGCAAGCCTAAACCTACTGCGCAGAAGCTTTTAAGGGGGAACCCGGGGCAGCGAAAGATCAACGCGCGGGAGCCTAAGCCGCGCGGCGTGGCGCAGGCGCCGCGGAAGTTGCGGCCGAGGGAATTGGAAATATGGAATCGTTTGATTTCCGAGTTGGGCGCGTGTGGCGTGGCCACCAGTGCCGATTCGCTGGCGCTGGCGCGATTGGCAGAGTTGGAGAGCCTGGCGGAGCAGGCGAAATCGCACATTGACGGTGATGGCATGGTGGATGATGAGGGGAACCGCAATGCGTATGTTGCCATTTACCGCGATTTATCGGCGCAGCTGCTCCGGCTGTATAGCGAGTTTGGCATGACCGCCGCGGCGCGAAGCCGGGTCAGTGCGGCAGCTCCGGAAAAGAGCGGCGGGATTGAGGATTTTCTTGGGGGAAGTTAGGGGCTAGGAGTTAGGGGTTAGAAGTTAGGAGTTAGAAGGCTTCGGAATCGCTTCGCTTCTATTTTGCTTCCTCACTCCTGAATGCTCTTGTTGTGTAACCCGTTGGGTTACAGGAAATGGATATGGTAAGAGCCGCGAAAGAATGGTGGATTCAAAACGACGCTGATCGTCGGGCGGTGCGGCGCGGTTGTTGGTTTGATATCAAGGCGGCCGAGCGGGTGCGTGAATTTTTCCGGCGGTTCCTGGTGCATTCCAAGGGTGAATGGGCTGGAAAGCCGTTTGAGTTGCAAGATTGGCAGTGGAAATTGCTGATCGCGCCCTTGTTTGGTTGGAAGCGGGCGGATGGCACGCGGCGGTTCCGGAGCCTTCT
>JAJZCT010000041.1 GCA_021828925.1 Planctomycetota bacterium | reverse complement strand
CAACACGCTTGATTTTGAAATCAAAGGCGAAATCTGGGCCGTGCCTCTGCCGGACGTTTTATTTGTCCGCACGGAAGTGGACATGGAATCGGGACACTGCAGTTTGCGGGAAAAATAGGATGGACAGCCAATTTCTGCAATATTACGAACGCGAATTGCGGCACCTGCGCGAAATGGGCAAAGAATTCGCCGCCGCCTATCCCAAGGTTGCTGGCCGTTTAACACTGGATCAAGTCGATTGCCCCGATCCGTACGTGGAACGCCTGCTGGAAGGATTCGCCTTTTTGGCGGCGCGTGTTCATCTTAAATTAGACTCGGCCTTTCCCCGCTTTACGCAGGGACTCCTGAATACGGTTCATCCCAATTATCTTGCTCCCACCCCATCCATGGCGATTGTGCAGTTTGAAATTGATAAAGCCGACCCCGGTTTAGCAAAGGGCTTTGCCATGCCGCGCGGAGCCTCCATGCGCAGTATCGTCGGTGCCGGGGAATCCACCGCATGTGAATATCGAACCGCGCACAACCTGACGTTATGGCCTATCCAGGTCATGGACGCCAAATATCACTTGCGGGAACTTGAAGCACTGAATCTGGGCATGGGAAGTGGTGTTCAGGCGGCGATCCAGATTCGCTTGGCGTGCAATCCCGGTTTGCTCTGGAACCAGATACAACTGGACCGCCTGCAATTGTTTATCGCCGGCACATCCGAAGTGCAGATTCGTCTGTATGAGCAGATCATCGGGCAAAGTGTGCAGGTGGCGGTGCAACCAGGCTCGGTGCCAGTTAAATGGCGTGAAACACTGCCCGCCACGTGTATCCGCCGCGTGGGCTTTGATGATGACCATGCGCTGTTGCCGGTATGCCCGCGTGCTTTTCAAGGGTATCGCCTGCTGCAGGAATATTTTACCATTCCGCAACGGTTTTTGTTTTTTGAGGTTTCTAATCTTCGGCCTATTATCGCCCGCTGCACGGAACCTCACTTGGATTTATTTCTCTGCTTGCGCAAAGCGGATCCAATATTGGAACGCACGGTCACCGCCGCCAATTTTAAGCCTCACTGTTCCCCGGTTATTAACCTTTTTCCCAAACGCTGCGATCGTATCCAATTATCTGAACGCTTCAGCGAATTCCCGGTAATTCCTGATCGCACGCGCACCAGAGATTTTGAGGTCTTTGAAATTACTTCCTTGACCGGGCACGGTGCCCGATCCGATGATACGCAGGCTTTCCGCAGCTTCTATCGGATGTGGGATTCCGCCTCCCGGCGGGATGAAGCCTTTTTTACCGTTCATCGTCAGGCGCGGGTTCCGTCCGAACGCGAGCGCGCTCTCGGCGGACGGTCGGGTTATACCGGCAGTGATGTATTTGTTTCTCTGGTTGACGGCCAATGTGCGCCCTATCGGACGGAACTGCGGCAACTGGGAATCGAATCACTTTGCACCAACCGGGATCTGCCGCTGTTTATTCCACTGGGAAAAGGGGCAACGGATTTCTCTCTGGAATCCGGCGGTCCGGTGAAATCGATCCGGTGTGTAAATGGCGCACCCACAGTTCCGCGTGCATCCCTGGCCCAGGGCGATGCGGCATGGCGCTTGATCAGTCATTTGTCGTTGAACTATCTTTCATTGCTGGATTCCAGTGACGGCCGAGGCGCAGCAGCGCTGCAAAACCTGCTGGGGCTGTATTGCAATATAAATGACCCGGCATCGGAAAAGCAGGCACATGGAGTTAAATCGATTTCCAGCGTGCCGATAATTCGGCGCACCTTAAGCGACGGGGTGATGGCGTTTGTGCGCGGCTTGGAAATCTCGGTAATTCTGGATGACCATGCGTATGAGGGAACCGGATCGTTTCTCATGGGTGCCGTACTGGAGCAATTTTTTTCGCGTTATGTTTCAATGAATTCATTTACTCAATGCGTGGTCAATACGGTTGACCGCGGAAGGATCATGGAATGGACAGCTCGTCCGGGACGCCGGCAGATACTCTGATGCGGCTGCTGGAATCGCAGGCCGCCTGTTACGACTTTTTCCTGGCCGTTCGCGCTATTGAATGCGCCCGCCGGGATTTGCCGCGCGTGGGCTATTCCACATCTCCCAGACTGGACCCGGTGCGGTTTGGCCAGGAACCGGCGTTGGCGTTCCCGGCAAGCACGGTGGAAAAGCTGGAATTTTCAGAGGCGTTGGAGGTTCCCCGATTGGCGGTGCGCTTTATTGGCCTGTTTGGTCCCAACGGCCCACTGCCGCTGCATCTCACCGAATACGCCCGGGAGCGCAAACTGCATGTAAAAGACAATACGCTCTGCGCTTTTGCTGATATGTTTCATCATCGGATGATCAGTTTCTTTTATCGCGCCTGGGCCTGCAATGAGCCGACAGTCAGTTATGATCGGCATGAAACGTCGCTCGCCAATCCGGGAGATGATGACGCCTTCGTCCGTTATTTCGCCAGCCTCATGGGGCTGGGAACCGATTACTTAATGAGCCGCGACAGCTTACCTGATAACGCCAAACTCTATTTTTCCGGTAGGCTGCTGGCCAGCGTGCGGAATCCCGATGGCTTACGGTCGATTCTCTATGAATATTTTGGCGTACCTGTGGAAATCGAAGAATTCTCCGGGCGATGGCTTGCATTACCCACGGATTGCCGCTGCCAGTTAGGCTCAAATTCCGAGTCAGGAATGCTGGGCCAGACGCTTGTGGTAGGTTCGCGCGTCTGGGATGCACAGGGAAAATTCAGAATTGTTCTAGGCCCCATGGCGCTGGCGGACTTTAACCGAATATTACCCGGCAGCGTTGGTTTTCAGAACCTGTGCGACTGGGTAAAGTTATACCTCAATGACGAGCTGGAATGGGATGTGCGCCTGATTCTCAAGGCCAGTGCCGCACCACCCATGATTCTTGGCCAGGATTGCCGCCTCGGTTACACCACCTGGCTGCACACAACAGAATTGGATCACGACCTGCGAGATTTGATTTGCCGCCCGGTCGCGGCTTAATACGAAGAATAAGGATTAATTTATGGCAGAAATCAGTCGTTCCGCGTTGTTCGGTAAGCTAAACAAGGTGGCCTATAAGTCCATTGAAAGCGCCACCGTCTTTTGCAAAATGCGCGGCAATCCATACGTGGAACTGGTGCACTGGATCAATCAGATTCTGCAGTTGGACAATACCGACCTGCATCTGATCATCCGTCATTTTGGTTTGAATCCATCCAAATTGGCGGCGGATGTAACAGCATCACTGGATCGACTGCCGCGCGGATCAACCTCCATATCTGATTTGTCTTCGCATATTGATGAAGCGGTGGAGCGGGCCTGGGTGTATGGATCGCTGGTTTATAAAAGTACGCAGGTGCGCACGGGCCATCTGATCATCGGCATGGTAAAGACCGGCACGCTGCGGAACAGTTTGCTGAATATTTCCCGTGAATTTGAAAAAGTGAAGCCCGAACAATTGTCCGATGATTTTGGCAAAATTACCTCCGGTTCCACCGAAGAACTTCTGGCACCCTCGGAAACCGAAGGCAGTGGAGCGCCAGGAGAAGCCAGCGGAGCCATCGCTCCGGCAGCCATGGGTAAACAGGAGGCTCTGGCCAAATTCGCCATTGATTTAACAGCCCGCGCCAAGTCCGGTGAACTGGACCCCATCGTCGGGCGCGATGAAGAAATCCGGCAAGTAGTTGATATTCTCATGCGTCGGCGGCAGAACAATCCGATTCTTACCGGTGAGGCCGGCGTCGGAAAAACCGCCGTAGTCGAAGGCTTTGCGCAGCGCGTAGCCGCCGGTGAAGTCCCACCCTCGCTTAAAGATGTCAGCGTTCACACGCTGGATATCGGTCTGCTGCAGGCCGGAGCCAGTATGAAAGGGGAATTTGAGCAGCGCCTGCGATCGGTGATTGAAGAAGTTCAAGCCTCTCCCAAACCCATTATTCTTTTTATTGATGAGGCTCATACGCTTATTGGAGCCGGTGGTGCCGCTGGAACCGGCGATGCCGCTAATTTGCTCAAACCCGCCTTGGCCCGCGGCACGCTTCGCACCATCGCCGCCACCACGTGGGATGAATATAAAAAGCATATTGAAAAAGATCCCGCCCTGACCCGCCGCTTTCAAGTCGTGAAGGTGGAGGAACCCTCGGAACACAAAGCGGTTTTAATGCTTCGCGGGCTTATTGCTCCGCTGGAAAAGCATCATCGTGTACAGATTCTTGATGAAGCCATTGACGCCGCGGTGCGTTTGTCGCATCGTTACATTCCGTCGCGGCAATTGCCTGACAAAGCCGTCAGCCTTATTGATACCGCCTCCGCCCGCGTCGCTGTAAGCCAGCACGCATTACCGGCGGAACTGGAAGATTCCAAACGCCGCGTTGAAGCTCTGGAGATGGAAATTCAAATTATAAATCGTGAAACCGCGGTTGGCCTGGATCACACCCATCGGCTCTCTGAGGTGAAAGGTCTTTTAGAAATTGAGAAAAAGCGTTTCGCCGATCTGGACGCCAAATGGAAGCAGGAAAAACAACTGGTCGACAAAATTCTCGATATTCGCCATTCCTTACGTGCCGCTGCCGAGCCGATTGAAAGTGCGCCGGAACCTGCAGTTGCTCCGGCCGCTGCCAAGCCCAAAGCCAAAGCGGCCGCAGTCCCAGCCGAAGCTGCACCCACCCCCAAACTTACCCCCGAGCAGCGCGATGCCATGTTGACCGATCTGCGTAAATTGCAAAGTGAGCTATCCGAATTGCAGGGCGAATTGCCCTTGATTTTCCCAACGGTGGATCAGCAGGCCGTAGCATCGGTGGTGGCGGATTGGACCGGCATACCCGTGGGCCGCATGGTTAAAAATGAAATTGAGCAAATTCTGAAACTGGCTGATCACCTTGAGAAACGCGTGATCGGCCAGCGTCACGGCCTGGAAATTATTGCCCGCCGCGTACAGACCTCCCGTGCCAAACTTGATAATCCCAATCGCCCCATCGGCGTATTTATGCTGGCCGGCCCGTCGGGCGTGGGTAAAACCGAGACTGCTTTATCCTTAGCGGAAACCCTCTATGGCGGTGAGCACAATTTAATAACCATCAACATGAGTGAATTTCAGGAATCACATACCGTCAGCACGCTCAAAGGCTCTCCGCCGGGATATGTCGGTTATGGCGAGGGCGGCGTATTAACCGAGGCGGTGCGCCGCCGGCCCTATTCAGTGGTCCTTCTGGATGAAGTGGAAAAAGCGCACAAAGATGTCCATGAAATTTTCTTCCAGGTCTTTGACAAAGGCTGGATGGAAGATGGTGAAGGCCGCATGATCGACTTCAAAAATACCATCATCATACTGACCACTAATGCCGGACAGGATCTGGTGGTAAACATGTGCAAAGACCCTGATTTACTGCCCGACGCCGACGGGTTGGAAAAAGCTCTTCGCGGGCCGCTGGTAAAGGTGTTCCCGGATGCGCTGCTGAATCGTCTGGTTGTGGTTCCCTACTATCCCATTTCCGCAGCCATGCTCAAGCAGATTATTAACCTCCAGCTTTCGCGCGTGCAAAAGCGTGTCCGGGAAACCCATAAGATTCCGTTTGAATATGATGAATCGGTGCCCAAGCTCATTGCCGAGCGGTGTACGGAATTGGAACGTGGTGCCCGTATGGTTGACGCCATGATCACCAATGTTCTTCTGCCGCAAATCGGCCATGAATTTTTAACCCGCATGATGGAAGGCCGGCAGATTGATCGCATAGCCGTGGCCGCGGATGCCGGCGAATTTAAGTTTAATTTCGGCGGCAAATAGTTATCACGGTATCTAATCCGTCTGGAACTAAAATGGCCGGAACTCGGTCGCTTAATCAGGAGTTGCATCATGGCCAAGTTTAAACAGGGACATCGGGAATTAAGCATTGATACGCCGCTGGGTTCGGATGTGTTGCTGCTGACCAAATTCACGGGTGCTGAAGCGCTTAGCACTCCGTTTGAATATGAACTGGAAATGCTTTCCGAGAAACCCGATATTAATTTCTCCGATATTCTGGGCAAAAATGTCTCGGTTTCGCTTTCCGCCAAGGTCGGTGCGCTTTCTGCTGCGTCCAGCATCCGCTATTTTAATGGTTACATTTCCAATTTTCAGCAAACCCACAGTGAAGGCAATATCTATCACTATTCAGCGGTGATGGTCCCTTGGCTCTGGTTTTTAAAGCGTCGCCGCGATTGCCGGATATTTCAGAATCTTACCGTACCGCAGATTGTCCAGCAGATATTTTCCGATCTGGGATTTTCCGCAGTGGTGGATAACGCCCTTACCGCAACCTACCGCACATGGGATTACTGCGTACAGTATCGCGAAACGGATTTTGATTTTGTCTCGCGCTTGCTGGAAAACGAAGGCATCTATTATTTTTTCAAGCATGAAAAAGACTCGCAAAGCGGCAACATCACCCATAAGCTGGTGCTGGCGGATGGCGTCTCGGCAAGTGTCAATATCATGGGTGATTCCAGTATCAGTTATCTGGGACCTGATCGGGCGGCCAAAGGTGAATATATTAGCGATTGGAAGTTGCGGCAGGAACTTCAGTCCGGCAATTTCATGCTTAATGATTATGATTTTACCGCACCCAAGAAATCACTTTTAACGTCCGCCGCCAATACCGTCGGCGTGGTCAGTCAGACCGATCACCGTGTCTATGATTATCCCGGCGGCTACAGCCAATCGTCAGATGGCAATAATTACGTTCAGGCCCGCATGCAGGAACAGCAGGTCGGTTTTGCGGTGGCATCAGGGCGTTCCAATAACCGTGGAGTTGAGGCCGGCTATCTCTTTACTTTGACAGATCATCCGGTCTCAGCCATGAATCAGACCTATCTGATTCAGAGCGTGCAATATGACCTGCGCAATGAAAATTATCTGCAGGATCAGCCGGGGCCGGTGGCCACGACGTTCACCTGCAATCTGGCCTGTTTTGAATCCAGCCAGCAATTCCGCCCCGCACGCAGTACACCGAAGGCTCTGGTACGCGGCCCGCAGACCGCAGTGGTGGTAGGGCCGTCCGGTGAAAAAATCTACACCGATGAATATGGCCGGGTGAAAGTGCAATTTTACTGGGACACCTATGGCACATCCGATCAGAATTCCTCCTGCTGGATTCGCGTATCACAATCCTGGGCGGGAGCACCCAACAACGGCCTAAACTGGGGCGATATGGCCTTGCCGCATGTGGGCGACGAAGTCATTGTGGATTTCCTGGAAGGCGATCCAGACAAGCCACTGATCACCGGCCGCGTCTACAACGCAGATAACATGCCGCCGCTGGCATTGCCCGCCAATAAAGACAAACGCATCCTGCAGGATGATTTTGGTAATCGCATCATATTTGACGCCACGCCCGGCTCTGAACATTTGCGGCTGTTCAGTCCGCATCACCACTCCGGGTTGGCATTGGGCACCAGTTCAAAAAACTGGACATGGAGCGATATTTATACATTTTGTGCTGGTGAAAACATCACCGGTACGGCGGGGGCGATGTTCACACTGGTTGCGGGAGCCAATGTCGCTGCTACTGTCGGTGTAAATGCTGCGTTTCTTGCTGGAATAAACTTGGGAATATCACTGGGGCCGCAGTTCACAATCGGGGTCGGGGCGGTCAATACGGTGACGGCGGGCGGTGCCACGGATATTCATCTCAATACGCGGCACGAGGTTGCTAAGAAGGATATTGTGGAAGTCGGCACAACCGGAGTGTGTCTGGTTGCCGGAAGCGGAACGGCTACGGGAAGTTCAATTCTTAATTTAACACCGACCGACATCGAGCTATCCGTCGGGCCTGTTGTTGCCCTGGCCAATGTGGAGACCGCCGGATGGATTAAGGCTGCGGGGATTGTCGCCGCGGTCGCAGCTTCCGTTCCGGTGCTAGCGTTAATGACGACCGGAGTGATGGGAGTGGTTGAACAGTCACAGGGAGGTGCCTTCACAACCTCGGGATCGACTGCCACTGATACGACATCGCTTCAACCTGACGGTCTAGCCGCAGCGGAGGATGCCTTGGCAATTGCCTCAGCCGTCGGCATGGCAGTCTCGCTGGTTGCGCTAATTGTTTATCAGGCAGGGCTGGCAACAGTGAAGGATAATCTGAAGGCCATTAATCACAAGGCTCAGAAAACGGGTGATGCGTCGATTGAGCTTGGGTCCGGTACGGCAGGTGGAACTGTCCTGATTAGCGCGAAGAAGACATTTATCGTTGGTACCCCCACGCATGTGCCCACCACCAAATATATAGACGTGGATTTTGCCGCCAAGTCCGTGCTTGTTTCGGACGGGCAGGCCAAGATCGAAGTGTCAGGTGGAAACGTGAAAGTTACAGCAACGGGAACATTTAGTGCCAATAAAGCAATCCAAGTCGTTCCATAACGTTTGCTTTGGCTGACGTGCTCCTGTCCCGACCAGCAACGAATTTGATTAAAATGGCAGATAAAGTACCGGAACCAGAAAATTGAAAGTCACCAACCAATCTAGCGCAACCTTCGCCCCCCTGGCGGGAAGAACCAACTTCCCCGGCCATTCCATGACACTTATTGCCAAAGCCACGTATATCCTAAAGCCCGGCCAGCCACCGTTAGCACTTCCCAAGCAACCCTTTCCCACCGGCGATGAATTTTATCCGGATGACGAGGAAAAAATCGGACCGCCGCGCTATGAATCGGATTTTGCCTATTTCAAACCCAGGGCCGATTTACTTTTAGTTGGCACCTGCCATCCGCCCGGCGGTAAACCCATTCCCGTGTGCCACGCGGTATTCCATGTCGGCAATAAGACCGGCAAATTGACTGTCGCTGGTGATCGCCGCTGGGAGAAAAAGCTGCTTGGCCGAAGCGCTACCGCTCCGCAGCCTTTTCGTTCCATGGCGTTGCGTTATGAAAATAGTTATGGAGGCCCCGACTATGTCGCCAACCCCATCGGTAAAGGTCATGAGCCACTTCGCGGCGGACAAGGGCAGGAAATCTGGCAGTTGCCCAATATCGAAAATCCCACGCAATTAATTCAAAGCACGAAAGATCGCCCATTTCCTGCCGGATTTGCCCCGCTAAGCGCCAAATGGCATACGCGCGCCGGTAAGCTCGGTTCGTATGGCGGCAGTTATCGCAAAACCCGTTGGCCCTGGTTTCCCGCGGATTTTGATTATGCTTATTTTAATGCTGCGGCACCATCTATGCAGGTGGAGGGTTTTTTGCGCGGTGATGAAAAGTTGCTATTTGAAAATCTGCATCCAGACCACGCAAAATATGAATCGCGACTGCCCGGTCTGCGCGTGCGCTGCTTTATCAACCGCGCCGGGATTGCCGAAAAACAAGCGGGAAATTTTGAAGAAGTGCCGATGAATCTCGACACGCTCTGGGTGGACATGGAAGCCGAGAAAATGGTGCTGCTGTGGCGCGGTGTAGCGGCGGTTAAATCTGAAGAATTTGAAGATGTCGCCGATGTATTTATTATGGATGAACCCCTGACGCAACCGCCCGCAACGCTGGAGGTGTGCCGCCAGAAATTCCTGCAATCTCTGAAGGAACCCGAAGAACCTGCCGAAGAGCCGCCTCCGGAAGCCAAACCACCTCAGCCAACTGCCGAGGAACTGGCCGCCAAAGAACAGCAGAAACTGGAAATGCGTCAGCAGATGGAAGTGCAGGTGGCGGCCATGTGTACAAATCTGGGCATGGACCCCGCAAAATTGCCGCCGGAGTTGAAAGCCAAACAAGCCGCCATGCTGGATCAAATGGCGGAAGATGATCCAGCGAAAGCGTCGGCCATGCACGAAGCGGACCTGCAGAACCAACTGAAAGTCGCAATGTCCAAGCTGGGGCTTGATCCGGATAACCTGCCCGCCATGAGCGCCAAAGCCCACGCCGAACAAATCCGGTTTTGGGACTCCCAAGGACTTTCCCCCGTCGAAATGGCCGGCAATCCGAATTTGGCAAAAATGACCTCGCTCATGGGAGCTTTGCTACCAAAAATGGGCCATAACCCGGAAGATTTATCCCCCTTGATCGCCCAGATGAAACAGGCCCGCGCCAAGGCCGGCATTCCCGAACCCGAAGCGGAAAATCCGCCGGAAGCTCCACCCGTTTGGACGCGACAGATGGCGGAACAGAAGGTCGCGCAAGGCGAGACTCTGGCCAATCAAAATCTGTCGGGCTTGGACCTGTCGCGCTTAAATCTTACCGCTGCGGATTTCTCCGGAGCCAATTTATCCGGTTGCAACTTGAAAGCGTCGACGGCGGTTGCGTGCAATTTTACCGGAGCCAATCTGGCGTCAACCAATATGTCGGAGATTCAAGCAGCAGAGGCAAATTTCAGCCACGCCGCGTTAGCCGGTGCAACGCTGGAAAATGCGACCCTGAAACAGGCGGACTTCACGCAAGCCAATCTGGCCGGAGCGAATCTAACGGGTGCCACGCTGGACGAAGCCCTGTTTGAAAAGGCCACCCTGACCGATGCGGTACTTACCGGCGTATTCGCCAAGGAAACGCTGTTTGCCCGGGCTGATCTGTCCCGCGCCAAATTTCAGCAAAGCAACTGCCCGCAGGCTGATTTTACCGCCGCGATAGTCAATCAAACCGATTTCTCCAATGCGTTACTTAACGAAGCCTCCTTCGAAAAGGCGGCGGGAAAACATGTGAAGTTTGTTAATGCCGATGTGACAAAACTGCGTGCCGATAAGGCCAATTTCCCGGAGGCGAATCTACGTGAAGTTCGCGGAACCGATTCAATATGGGCAGCCTCCAATTTAGCCGGTGCCAATATGCGGTACGCGCAGCTAGCAGGCGCAACATTTACCGCTGCGGGGTTGCAGGGGGCAAATTGTTCAGCCGCCAACTTGAAAACCGCCAAGCTCAATAAAGCCAACCTTACCGGCGCTCTATTACAGCAGGCTGATTTATTTAAAGCCTCCTTTGAAAAAGCCAATCTGACCATGGCCAACTTAAGCGGTGCCAATGCGTATGGGGCTGAATTTCTTAACGCCATACTTCAGGGCCTGATTACCGATAGTACAACCAATGTTAAAATGACCAAGCTCTCCACGTCGGAAGCCTGATAACAGGTAGAATCATGAGTTACTTTGATACAATCGATTTTCAAAACCTGGACATGTCCAAGCTCGACTTCAAGCAATTTTCCGAGGAGTTCAAGAATCACAGCAAACTGCTGATGAAGCGGGAGGATGTGATCGCCAAGGTGCAATCGGGCGAATCACTGGCGGGCGTGCAACTCTGGTGGGTGGACTTGTCCAATTTGGATTTTAAGGGCATTAATTTTCGCCAAGCCACATTCCGTTACGTAAAATTTGCCGCAGCCAATCTGGAGAGTGCGACATTCGCCGATGCGCAATTTGATAATTGTGATCTCACCGGCGCAAATTTGACCGGCACCGATCTTACCGATGCCAAATTCACCAATAGCATCGGCGACCAGGCTAAGTTCTGCGGTGCCAACCTTTCCGGGGTTACCGCACTTGCGGAAGTCATGCTCCTGAAAGACCCCCGAACCATTAAACCCTCGGCACGCATTTTGGACTTGGCCAAAACCAACCCCTCCATGGCCGACCTTGAGAAGGAGGGCGTGGGGTTACACGATATTGGCTTATCTGATGCCGACTTTGGCATGGGCACATGCAGCATGAAAGAGGCGGATTTTACCAATGCCGTCATGACCAAATCCAAATTTGAAACGGTCGCCCTCGATGGCAGCAATTTTTCCGGTGCCCAATTAGGCGAATCGACATTTCAGAATTGCGGGATGAAGGCGGTAAAAGGATTGTCGCAAGCCACGATCGCCGGTGCCACGCTGACCGATGTGGATTTTTCGGATTCCCATCTGCCCAAAAATATCGCGGGTTGTACGCTCCAAGCCTGCAAAGTTCAGCAACGCCATTTTGCCGGATATGACCTACAGAA
>JAJZCT010000040.1 GCA_021828925.1 Planctomycetota bacterium | reverse complement strand
ATTTACGTGCCTGGAACGGCAACCGTGACGCCTAAGGATCTTGTTCAGAAAGTAAACATCGACAATTTTGTAACACTTTCCGGGGGCTCCGGCTCCGCAGGTGTTAAACAAAATCCCCAAGTGAACACATCAACGGGACAAATCAAGTTTAATCTTTATGGCAAAACAGGAACAGCGAAGAGTATGCCGAACGGAGACGTCGAGATGGAAGCAAAAGATGGAACCACCGTGCTTGGCACCGCTATGGTAATCATCAAAATTCCCGCAGCCATCGGTACGCCGCATCCGACGTTCAACGGCGCGGTGGCAGGCACTAACAAAGTTCTGAGCGGCACGACCACACCAGCCTGGTGGGGTCTGGGGGCCGGACAGGTCGAGTTGGTGACGTGGGCCGGAACCATTCAGAAAATTAAGGTGATTGATCAATTTGGTGATACCCTCAGCAGCATCTACAACGGACAGGAGGTTCAGGAAAATGGCAGCGGTTCTTTCCTGCCAATCAACCAGAAGATTGAGAATGGGTATTACAGTGACCCCGTCGGGCTTGGAGTGAAAGCGTTTTCCACGCCGCAAGATCCGAATCCGTGTCTCGCGGCGAGCCAAGAAGCCCGAAATTGGCCAAATGCTGCTCCACTAGCTATTCCGAATTCAGGACCTAATTCTGTTGACTGGCAGGTACAGGTCGCAGGATTTACGTTAAATCCGGGAATCACAAATCGGTCCGTCAGTTACAACAACGGGACTCTGATCATCACTTGGCCATAAGCCATAAGGAACCTATGACAAGGAGAAAAGGCATGCATGAACACAAATGGTTGATCCGCTTGGCGGGGCTTTGCAGAGTCGGTTTGATTGGACTGATCCCCGGAACTGGCTATGCCTCCACCAGCGCCAGCGATATCTGGGGGCGTCTTGCCACCCAAGATCACTGTGTCGTCCTCGGAGAAGATCATGTGGCGACGGTAAATGGTAAAGTTGCGGGGGATGTGGGCTTGGCAAAGATTCACCTGCCTCCTTCTCCCAATCATTTGACCATACAGTCTGCTGTGAAATTCCTAAGCGCGCATCTCCCCGGCTACACCGTTTGGCGGGATAGGGTAAATCGCCACGTCATTCATATTGTTTACACGAAAGCGCTGATGTGGAAATCCAACCCTTTGAATCAGAAATTAACATTCCATGGTACCATGAGTTTTATGCACTTAGCCTCAAAGATTCTTATTAGGCGATTTCCCAAACTACATTTTTACTATGATCCATTCACCTCAGGTGCAATCCTGCTACCATACGCTCCGGATCTTAAGCCCTACAAAAAGCCACTCCACTTCGATGTTAAGGGGGAAACCCTCCGGCAATTGCTGACCACTGGACTTGTCTACCGGTTGGATCCGCAGCACTTCGGAGGAACCTTCTGGCAGTGCTACTATTTGACGAAACATGGAAAACTCACCGGAAGGATCGAGATTACGATGCTGGCTTCGCCAGCCTCAACCTTGCCCGCAGCGCAGCCGAAGGGAGCGGTAAAATAACACGAGTGGTCGAAGCGAAGGTCGTCCCAGGGGTGTGCTGTTGACAGTGACGGCGAACATGGGTGCGCCTTCGCCGAATCCCGTCAAATTCAAAAGCCCCGCCACTTCGAGCCTCTCGGCAAGCTACACGCCACCGACGGGTGTCGCCTGAGGAGATTTATCCACGGAATACGACTGGACGATCTCCGTTCAATACAAGGCGCTTCAAGCCGACACCTTTGGCTCGGCACCATCGGGCAGCTATACTGACTTATTCAGCCTCCCGGTGCATCGGGACAACCCCCGACAAGCTCGAGTGCGACGCTGACGTTCACCCCGCTGGTAGCGGGCTATTGGCAGATTTCAGCTTCCTGCGGAGTAACCGTGACGGACACCAAAACCAACCAATACTGGACCGGAAGCGCCAACGCCGGGCCAGAGGATTTGACGAGCTATGTACTGCATATTGAATATGGGGGTAACACCGTAGATAACCAAACACAGGACGTTTGTGTTGGGGAGTATATTGGGGTGACCGCCGAATATAGTCCCAGCGATATGACGCTGCAGTGGGATGTAGGCGGTTCCATCATCTACGCGTACGAGGCCGACGACCAGCAGGGCGTGGTTATTCCCATAACCCCGGCACAACTCACTTACGCCAACTTATATTATTACTGGATGGACACCGACAGCGGTAGCACAGAGGACGAGGATGTGAAATTGACCGGAACGGATCCACATGGCGGTTCCACGTCCCCTGTGAAAACGACGTTCAATGTATACAGACCAACACCGGCGCTTACGGTCACGTGGCCACAGTAGGACCATTTCGAAGCTAGAAAGGAGACATGACGCCATGCTCAAAATTAATCTCATGTTTTTGGTAGTATTTATCACTTTTTTGGGCGGAGCATTTTTGCAGGAATCGCCATCATGGGCGGCAGACAAACCCGGATCGAGTGACACCTGGACCGAATTTGCCCAAAAGCACCACTGCGTCTTCGCCATGGAGGATGCCTACTCCACTGAAACAGGCACGTACATCGGTACGCTGCCAGCCGCACCACCGCAGGGTTTCAAGACAATTAACGCGGCTGTGAGCTTCCTGCGAGCCAAACTGCCTGCCTGTACGGTCTGGCGTGATAAACTCAATAGTCACATCATCCATATCGTGTATACAAAGGCGCTCAAATGGAAGGCCAATCCGCTGAATCAGCGGCTGACATTCCACGGTACGATGAGTCTGAAGCAAGTAACCACACAGATTATCCAAAAGAAGTTTCCGCACGTCACTGTGGCGTGCCTCGGTAATGTGCGGGCCGGAGTCTTCATCTCCTACATCGGCCTCACACCGGCCGAGGAGAGGGCCTACGACACCCCCCGCCGCTTCGACGTCAAACGGATGACGCTACGACAATTCCTCACGACCGGTGTGGCCTACGATATAGGGGGGCGGCAACCACCTTTCGTCCTGTGGCGGGCAGATTACTATCTGAAAAGCGGCAAGCCCACCGGTCGGGTTGATATCATGGTCTACGGCGTGCCGCTTCGCAGCGCGCCACCAGCGAAGCCGGCTGTGCCAAGTGGCGACGTGTTATTAGGTACCCTTGCCGAGGTCGCCGGGTTTAAGTTGAACCCGGGTATTGTTAATAGGAGTGTCAGCTACGCCGACGGAATGCTCACGATTACGTGGCCGTGACGAGCCGGGAAACAGAAGTAAGGAGATATTGTTATCATGCTAAAAATACCCACCACCAGACTGCTGCCGCTGGCCACTATTTTCGCGATTGCGATTGGTTCGGCAAGCCCAAGCCGGTTGCGAGCGGACTCAAAACCGGCCGTGGGAAAAAAGACTTTATTATTTTACTATCTTTGCGACCAGAAAAAGTTCCATTGGACATGGGAGGATATCTATCGACCGGGGCGGCGCGACTTTTCCTACGGTATGGGGAGTATGAGGGTTATTCCACCTCCTGCCAACGCAGCAATCGGGCAGATTGTGCGTTTCTTGCAACCGCAACTCCCCAACGTGAAAATATGGCAAGATGCGGTGAACAAGAGCGTGGTACATCTCGCAAACCGTCGCGTACTCCACTGGTCTAAATATCCATTGAATAAGAAATTGACATTTCATGGAACCATGAGTTTTTTAGAACTTGAGAAGAGGGTATTGAAATTTTTGATTCCAAGCACTCATTTCATTTACTCCGTGTACCAACCTGGTACATATGGTGGCGACGGGGTCGCGTCGGATGTGACACCGCTTGAGGTAGCCACCCGTTTCAATGTGAAGGGTGACAGCCTGCGTCGCTTTCTCACCACAGGGATGCGGTACCATGGTGGGAATGCCGGAGACTTGGAACTCTGGCAGGCTGATGTCTATGTGACTGGCAATAGGAAATATACCGGACGCGTGGACATCAACCTCTGTGCAACGCCTCAGTTTGTACCAGCCACCGCACAGCCAAAAAAGGATAACAAGTGAAGCACAGTAATTCTCGGAATATTTTCTATCTCGCCGGATTCGGTTGCCGCTCAGGTTATAGGGTGTATCGCAATATTAGGAGGGCAGACTAATTTGTGCAAAAGTTGGAGCCTCCGCCCAGGCTGATGCCAATGTCGGGGGCACTCTGTCATATACGACTTGCAATGGTCAAGTCCCAACCTTGCTGGAAAAAGATGAAGGTGCGGCCGTCACGGTTCGCTGATGACGGCGTTTGAATTCATCGTTCAATTCCTGGCGAAGATGCCCCAGCATTTCCCGCTCAAAGTTCGTGACCTCCAGGCGCTGCCATTTTTCGGACGCACGGATCACGGCGGAGTACATCAGCTTCAGCAGCGCATTCTCGCCGAACCCCGGTGTTGCGGTGACGCCACAAAATGTGGATCTCTCGGCAAGCAGTGTGCCTGCTTGGCAGCGGGTGCAAAGTGGCGACGTGTTATTAGGTACCCTTGTCGAGGTCGCCCAGACCATTCCGGGCGTGGAACAACTCGGCAAGTCATTGAGCAGTTTGTATAATGGTCAAATCGTAGATGAGCAGTCCGGCACCACGTTCGTGCCCATCAACGTAAAGATCGAAAACGGTAGCTATCCGGACCATGTGGGATTTGAAGGTGACGGTGGAAAGGAATATCCCATTGGCAGCCAACAGGCGCTGGCCTGGCCGACCGGTACGCAACATTATGAGATCGCCAGTCCGCAATCAACGCCATCCGATCCAACGGTACAAATTGCCGGATTCAAGCTTAATCCGAGCATAACAAACAGAACGGTTAGTTACAGCAACGGTACACTCACGGTTACATGGCCTTGAACGGAACCAGGAGAAATTGCTATGAGTTCTGATGTAAAATATACGGGCCGCCAACGTCGGGTTGCCGCAACTGTCGCAATGGTCATATACCTTGCTGCTTGGGCATTGGGATCCGCACCTCAGGCACGTGCCGCAGAGTTAGTGCCGCCTCCAAAGCCGGGCCAATTGGTCTGGCTTACAGAATATCTTGACGAGGTGCATATACGCCGGGGATTCCATTACACATTGGAGGATGTCGTGCCGCATGGAAAGGCTCCATATAAGGGCTTGGCCAACCTCCGCCTTCCCATGGCAACCGGGCAACTGACGCTCCGACGGATGATTTCCTCCCTTCGTAAACGTTTCCCCGAATTGCGAGTCTGGCGGGACCATCTCAACCGTCGGATCGTTCACATTGCAATGGCGACGGCGACTGCATGGAAACAGAATCCTCTGAACCAGAAACTCTCATTTCACGGAACGATGAGCATTGAGGATGTGGAATCCCACATCATACAGAGGCTGATCCCGAAGGCACGCTTTTACTATATCACAAGTGGACAACACACCATTCCCTACTTTCCAAATCTTAAACCGCTAAGAGTTAAACATCGATTCAATATCAAAAACGTGACACTCCGCCAATTTTTGAGCACAGGCCTGACATTTAGTAAAAAGCACTTGAACAGGCTCCTGTGGAGCGCTTCACTTTCTCAGGCACCAAACGGAAAGTTTACCGGCAGGGTCAATATTACCATTTGCGACGCGCTTGCCGTTGCTCACGCAAGCCCGCCCACAGATTCCGGCACGGATCGTGCCAAAAAGTGAGCCAATGCGGTAGAAAAGCGGATGCCCCGCCGCTGCCCCTTGCTGGCCACAACAACTCTTTCGGCTGGCTATACCTCACCGCCGGGTGTTCCGGAGGGGGATTTATCAGCCGCAATACGACTGGTCAATCCAGGTCCAGTACAAAGCACCGCAGGCCGACAACTTTGGCTCGGCCCCTTCGGGCGGCTTCGCTGGTTCAATTAATCCGCCGTTTTATCGGGATAAGCTTTCCTGAATGTTCGGACTTGACGCATGTCCCCAATCGGTACGCGTGGCCGCTTCAGCACTTTGCAATCTGGCCGACTTCCCATTTCCGCAGGCTCGGCGGTGCCGCTGCTGTTCGCGCTTCACTCGTGATGAATTCACAAAGCCGCGGAGTGTCAAGCCGCCCCATTTACGCCACATGCAACATGCGGCTGACGTCTTCACCGGCGCGCCATTTCTTGTAAATCATCAGCGATTGTTCTATAACCGGAAATGCGTATTCCGCCGGCAAAACATCATCCACCACCACACGCTTGTTTTCCAATGATTTGTAATCTTCAAAAAAGCGCTTCAATACCGAAAGCTTATGCGGCGGGAGCTGGTGCACATCGCTGTAGCTGCTGTATTCCGGGTCGTTAACGTGCACCGAAATGACTTTATGATCGATTTCATTCTGATCTTTCATGGTCATCAGGCCGATGGCGCGGGCCTCGACAATGGTCAGCGGATAAACAGGCTCGGCACCCAGTACCAGAACATCAAGCGGGTCGCCGTCATCAGCCATGGTCTGCGGTATAAAGCCGTAATTGGCCGGATAATAAACCGCCGAATGCAGCACGCGGTCAAGCTTCAGCAGTCCCGTGGATTTGTCCATTTCATATTTATTTGATGCACCCAGTGGAATTTCAATGATGGCGTGAAACACGGAAGGTAACATTCCGCTGCCCGGATCCACATCATGCCAGGGACTTGCCGAGCGGGTAGGTTTGAACGGTGCAATGATACGACCCATCTTAATCTTCTCCTGATAGCCTTTAACACCAACTCAGTTTAGCCGCATCCATGATATTAAGCCAGACCGCGGCTTTCCGCTGCCATGGCCTGATCCAGCACCCGCTGATAACCTTCAACCATGCGCTGGGCGCTGTAGCGGTCGGCCACCATGGCCTGGGCCTGTCGGCGAATCTTATCCGCCAGCGCCTTGTTTTCGGACAGCAGGGCAATGCCGTCCGCCATGGAACCCTTGATATCCGGATTAATCAGCAGTCCGGTTTCCCGGTCGGTTACAATTTCCTGCACCGCCGGACTCCGATATACCGCAACCGGCGTGCCGCAGGCCATCGCTTCAATGATATTCATGCCGAACCCTTCAACGGTGGATGGCATACAAAGGGCTTCCAGCGCCTTGTACCATCGTGCCGGCTCGGCGGTCGCTCCGGGAAACGCCACATGCGATTGCACACCCAGTTGGGCCGCCAATGCCCGCAACGGTTTCTCTTCCGTTCCGTAGCCGATTAATGCCAGATGCAAATGACCCCAGCGGCGGTAATCCCGCAGCAGCAGTTCCGCAAACTCGCTTACCAGCAGATCCAGCCGCTTGACCGGATCAAACCGACCAATGTAGCCCACCGCCTTTGCATTTGCCGGCCATGGTCGTTCCGCCACCGGTATTGGCTCGGCCAGGGCGAAGGTATCGTAATCCAATCCAAAGGGAATCACATAACCGCTATGAAAACGCCCAAACCGGCTGACCCGATCCAGCACGGCCTGGGATGGAGTAATCATGCCATGGCAGTGGCGCGATATCAGCCCCTGCAGTTGCCAGTGCCATTTTGGTTCCGGTTGAATGGTGTGGATGGATTGAAAATAAATGCGTGGTCCGGCGAACGGGGCCGCCAATGTTGCCAGCGCATTGGCGTGCACCAGCACGCTGACCACCACAGCCGGGTTCACGCTTTGCACGGTTTTGATCCAGCGGCGCACCGCTTCCACGTCCGTGACACGCTTGGCATTTAACCCGATTACTTCAACGCCCTCATGACGTATCCAGCGCCCCACAATGCCCGGATGCTTGATGCTTACCACCGTGGGTTCCCATCGGCCCAACTCCTTAAGGCCACGCACAATGCGCCGAACAATCAGCGGCATTCCGCCAAGGTCCAGATCGGTAATTAAAAACACGACGCGTCGCGCCATAAAACTCCACAACTATGCGATTACCGGAACCTCAAAGCTCTTGTTGAATTCCGTCATTCCTGCCTTTGAAATATACCGTTGCCATGGTCAGTTACCATTGGGCTTCATCAAATGGGCTTACCGGCGCATTGCTTCGCGGACGCGGCAAATGTTTAATCGCATCGGATCCGAGTTTTATCAATTCGTCATGATCAATGCGAATATTTAACCGCCAGCCTGAAACACTTGTCACATCCGTGCCGCACAGTTTCACCAGGGTTGCATCATCAACATAATCCTTCCCCAGGCTGCCACGCCTGGCATACGCCGCTTCCAGGATAGTGCGGCGAAAAATCTGCGGCGATTGCAGAATTTCCAGCCGCTTATCCGCAACCAGTTGCCCCAGTTTACCGTCTTGTACGCGAACCGCTAACCCGCCAAGAGGTACAACGGCGGCGGCGGCACCGGTTTTTCCCAGCGCATCTTCCAGCGCATCTAAAACCGTATACGGAACCGCCGGGCAGCACGCATCGTGTACTATAACAGTATCAATTTCCGGTTTGAGCTTTTCCAGCCCGCGCTGCACCGCCCCGAACCAGTCCGGTCCGCCGGCGGCTGTCCCCACGCCCTGAAAGGCAAGATGCGCCCCATATTTCTGCTGAATGCGCGATAAATCATCCGGCAACAGGCAGAGGATTCGCTGCTGTACCTGATCGCGATTGGCGTACAGTTCAATGCTGCGCATGAATATTTCGCGGCTGTCGATTTTAGAGAAGGGCTTGCCTGAATCCTTGGCCGCCCAAACGGGGGTTGCCATCACAAATAAAACGCCAATCGGCATCACGAATCTCCTGCGTGCAAATCAAAGTCTCTGGGCTTTCGCCCTGACTTCGCCATTTTAGCAAAATTCATCGACGGAGTCTCCCCGTGCGGCGGCGTTTCAGCGCTATCGGTCATGTGGCGCATGCGATTATCCGCAAGCCCAGTGCAGATCACGACGCCCATGCGTTCCCGATTACAATCGGGATGGAAATCCGCGGCCGTTTT
This sequence comes from Planctomycetota bacterium, assembly GCA_021828925.1. The sequence continues at coordinate 3,131 of JAJZCT010000040.1, read as the reverse complement.
CCAACCGTCCCCCAAGGGAAATACCAGCCCGATCCATAATTGATTTAAAATAAAAAGCCGATGGCGGGAGTTGAACCTGCAACCTACGGTCTGCAAAACCGTACCCGCAAAATCCATAATCCGCGATGTCAGTGGCCGATCAGAGCGCTGAACCAGTCGCGGGGGAATTAGGTGGAAATGCGAATCAAAAATGGAGAAGGTTTTCGGTCTTATGGACAAGGATTTAATCACTGTGATTGACGCTTGGCCATCCCAAAATAAAAGTAGGGGAATTGCGAACCAAAGCGCCGCCAACGGCCAAAACGAACCGCGCGGACCACAAGCGATTTAAAACCCGGCAGGGTGGGTTAAATATCAATGATTTGTGCCGAAGGGCCAAGCCAAGAAAAAAAAGCGGTGGAAAAATCACAAGCCAATTTTAGGCAATGGAGAGAACAAGCGGGAATTCCGCAAGCCCAACCCCGGCCGCACCACACACCACAATCTGGATGGATTGCCAGATTAACACGCGCATCGGCCCGATGAGCTGGCCGAAGATTAAACCCGAAATGCCGACCGTTGCCTACGCCACCGCGTGGAGTTTTAATCCTAATGCCCGTATCACTTTGAGCACGGTGGCGAATTCCGGGTGTCCGTCCGGTGAAAGCGCTTTATACAAACTCTCTCGCCCCAAGCCCGCGCTGCGCGCTATCCGCGCCATCCCCCTGGCACGGGCAATGTCGCCCAGCGCCGCGGTTATCACGGCGGTATCGCCATCCTGCAGCGCCGCATCCAGATAAGCAATCATGTCCTCAGCGGTTTTGAAATGATCCACTGGATTCCAGCGGCGGATTTTAGTTTTTGCCATGATAATCTCCTAAATCGCGGGCCAACTCAATCGCCAATTTAATATCACGCTCCTGCGTACGCTTATCACCGCCAGCGAGCAGGATTACCACCAACTCGCCGCGCCGCTTAAAGTACACCCGGTAGCCGGGGCCGTAATCAATCCGCAATTCCGATACGCCTTGGCCAACGGCCCTTGCATCCCCCGGATTTCCGAGCGACAACCGCCGGATACGGATAATTAATGCGAGCCTTTGCCTGCCGGTCACGCAAGCTGTCGAACCATTGGGCGTATTGCTCAGTCTGGCGTATCTCCGGCATGATACCCATTGTATCCCATGGGATACATAATTGCAATTCACAAAAAAGCCACCGCTCAAAAGCCGCCCCAACATTGCGCGTAATGTGCACCCTGCCGCCGGCGATGGCAGGGGCACTCGCCCCCCTGCAGGGACTCCAGAACTTTGCCCGGCGCACGCCGGCCCCGCGCACGGGATGGTGCCCATGCAGCCGCGTGATGGAAATCCGCGGCCGTTTTCTCCCGTACCGTAACGGAAATCTCAGCCCGATCCATAATTGATGTAAAAAAAGCCGATGGCGGGATTCGAACCTGCAACCTACGGTTTACAAAACCGTTGCTCTGCCGTTGAGCTACATCGGCGGGGATTATCCGATTCACCTGCGAAACCAGAGCCTATGCTTGATTCCACTGGTCATGATGCACCTATCATACCCGCACCGCGCGGTACCGCCAAGCAGTTTATTCCGGGCCGAATTCGCTCGCACAACACCGCCGATAACCAGAAACCCCAATCGCGTCGCCCTACGGGCAGCTGCGCGTTGATGAAATCGGCGGTGGTCGGCGTAGAATGTCGAATAGCGCGTCCGCTCAAAATTTACCCAACGCTTGTGATAGGCCGATTTCGCTGGTAGGCTTTTTGCCGCACTCGCTGGTGCCGTTCCTTTCTGTCCCCGTAGAGGAGTAATCGCAATGGACGTCTCATTCCACCATTTGACCGTTTTCCTGGCCGCAGTCCCGGCTCCCGAAATCTGGGCACAACATGCGATCAACCAGGCCGAATGGTTCTGCGCCAGAGGAATGGAGATAGTGACGATAACGATCGGCACCATAACCTTCGCCTTTGGCGTTGTGGCACCGTATCTCTTGCAGAAAAGAAGCAAACGGGAATTGTCCCAGTTGGTGGTAAAGGCGAAAAAGGAAATGGAGGAGGGGTCAAAAAGGGAACTGGAAAACGCAAGACGGGAATTGAGGCAGGAGATTGAAAACGTGCGAAGCCAGCTCAAGCTGTACGCGAAGGGGTTGGCGGCCAAGGAAGCGGCACAGCGATTAATCGACCAGGCCGAAAGCCAAATGGCGGAATGGCTCAACTCAACCAGCCTTGGCGGAATGGGGAAATTTCTCGCCGACCCAAGCACACCTGACGTGGGTTCCATGATCGCCGTTACTCAAATACGGGCGAATTACTACCGGGCAGGGAGGGACTTCATCGACGCATTCGGGCATTTTGCTATGGCCAACGAGACTGAAGTCGCCAAGGAAGTTCTGGACCAAATCGAGAAATCCTTGCGCAGCCTCCGTTCCCTGCAGGAGCAGTTGACGGGCCAGATAGCCGAGAGGGAGCGGCTAACGAAAGAGAACCCATCGCTTAACGTGACGGCATCTGCCAGCGACACGAATGAGCGTGCCCGACAGGAGATCAAAATAGCCCGGCTTTGCATCGATCAACTGCGCGAAAAATTCGGCAATGCGTGCTGGGAGTTGCAACGCAAACTGGAACCTGAAGCCTGGAATCGGTACGCGCCGCTCATCGAACGCGTGAAGACCTTGTTTACGGCTCCCCCAGAGAACGCATGAAGCCGGTGGCCGCGGGGCTATAAATACGGGGGCCATACATACGCAACTCCGCCCGCCGAGCACGCCACAGAACCCCCGAACCTGCTGTGCCTTTGCCACAAACGCCGTCGCACAGCCCGTGCATGGTGCATAGCTGCAATAGAATTATCGGGAGTCCGGGCTTGGGTTGGTTGACGTCTTGTCCGATTTTTGCCAACATTCCCTACCGCGGGCGGAGGTGTTCCTGGGGATTGCCGGAAAAGCAATCCGTCGGCGCGGCAGGATTGCCGCTCGACCCCGGCGAAATGCCGCACCTGAAATTTATAAGGATCCATACAATGACCACCCATACCGCTAATAAAGCCGCCAACAAAAATCGCGGTAAACCCAAGTCCGCTCAACCGGTGAAACTTTCACGCACACACCGCCCCCCCAATTTGTCGCTGGAAGA
>JAJZCT010000039.1 GCA_021828925.1 Planctomycetota bacterium | reverse complement strand
CACTGACGACTTCAAACGTAATATGAAAATACGATTCGACGAGTTCCTGCCGCAATGGAATTACCGGACCGCTCCCGTACCCACCTAAATCGGGAAGTTATTTCGGGCCCATTCCTAACATGCCATCGCTGCCAAAACCATTGGCAATCATGGCACCCCATGAATCGTTGATATCGCCGCTGATGCGGTAGCTGTTGCCCCATACCGGAGCCTTGCCCCCCCACGTCCATACATGGCCCATGCCGTATTGGCACAAGCTAAAGAATATATCGCGGCCGGACTTTCGCAATGCTTCGCCCATGAGCCGGTACGGCGCGATGAATTGTGCCAGATCCGGATGTTTTGGAACCTCCCAGGCGTAGCTGCACCAGTCATATTTCAGATAATCCACACCCCATCTTGCATAGGTGCTGGCATCCTGCACTTCATGGCCGAAGCTACCGGTGTGGTTGCCGCAGGTTTTTGGCCCCGGTGAGGAATAAACCCCGAAACGCAAACCGTGGCTATGGACATAATCTGCAATGGATTTCATATCGCCAAATTTTTCGGTGGTTTTTATTTCGCCATCGGCGGTGCGGCCATTCTGCCAGCCGTCATCTATATTGATATACATAAAGCCCTTGGCCGCCAGACCACTTTTTACCATGGCGTCGGCGGCGGCGCGGGTGCGTTTGGCGTCATTGTTCATGCCGTAGGCATTCCAGGAATTCCAGCCCATTTGCGGGGTCAGGGCCAGTTTATGTTCGCCCGCCACGAGCCGCAGTGTGCGGTGAGCTGTGCCTGAAGCGTTTTTCGCGGTCAGCTTGACCTTGTATTCCCCGGCCTGGTTGATTTTGCCGGTGATAAGGCGGCGGCAATAAATAAAGGTATCAACTTGTTGGAAATTGGGATATGATAGTTAGGCATATACCCGCTGCAGTGCTAAGATGGAACTATGTCTTAACGCCTAATCGTTAAGCCTTACTTGGCACCTTTATTTATTACCGCTGCCTAATTCCCTTCGCATCCATCGTCAATCCCTCCGGGAGGCCGACGGCACGAGCTTCAACGGCAATGTTCTACGCAACGCCCGATCCACCACCGGCCGCGGCAAAACCACCATCCGCTGCTTGGGAAAACCTTCCTGTACTCTTCGAACTCTTTTTCCTGATTCCAATGAGCTTCCTCGGGCTTCAGATTTTAGTGCGTATTTTTGATTTCTCTATAAGCAGCCTCATGATGGATGCACGCTGAATCTCCGGCACAGTTTATATCATGACCATCGAATCGTCCACCTGTAGAATGCCATATAGAATGCTATAGATGGACGATTGACCGCGCACCTCTCTTGCCTCCTCGGCTGATTCTTGCCATAGTATATTTTCGTTCGGATAAACTGTTTGGGATTTTGGGTTGGGAATTCCGGGCGGATGAGCGACAAAGGCTGATATTGCGTGAGTGCATGGCCATGGGAGTAACGCATATTCAGGCATTCTCCAATTCGCCGCCCTATTACATGACCGTCAGCGGCAGTGTCACCGGAGCGAAAAACGGCGGGGACAACCTCAAAGTTTCCGATTTTCAGGCGTTTGCGGAATATCTGGCTGATGTGGTGAAACATTTTGACCAGACATGGGGCATTCGCTTTCAGACTCTTGAGGCATTTAACGAGCCAACCTCCAACTGGTGGAAATACGGTGGACAACAGGAAGGTTGCCGCATCGGTAATGCGGAACAGAATCGTATTATTCCCATGCTTGCCAAAGCGTTACGGCGGCGAGGCTCGGCCACCCGAATCGCGGCACCGGACGATAACAGCATTGATGAAACCCTGGCATCGAATAAGTCCTATGATGCTCAGACACTTGATGACCTATACCAGATCGACACGCACAGCTATTCAGGCACCCAACGCCAGAAGCTACGGCAATTTGCGGCGGCAAATAATAAACGACTCTGGATGTCGGAATACGGGGATGGCGATAAAACGGGGCTCACCATGGCTTCGCGAATTATTCAGGATATGCGCGAGTTGCGACCCTTGGCATGGGTGTATTGGCAGGCGGTGGACGGAGGCGGAGGCTGGGGGTTTTTCAGCAATATTGAGAATGGCAAGCAGACCCGATATATCGTCAACAAGAAATACTATGTGATGGCCAATTTCAGCCGCTTCATCCGGCCCGGCTTTCAGTTTATCAGCGTCACGGACACGGACTGTATCTCGGCACTTCATGTCACACAAGGCTGGCTGATTATCGTGGCCGTGAACGCAAAACCAAAGCCGCGGCCTGTTCTTTTTAACCTCACTGGGTTCAGATATATCGGCGGCCGCGTGCAGGCGTATGTGACGTCTCCGACAGATAACTTGAAACTGATTGCCGGGCCGGACGTAACAGACAATCAATTTCGCGTTACGTTGCCGGGAAAATCCACCACGACGTTCGTTATTGATGATTGCCGTTTATGAACGGGCCGGGTTCCGCCTTGGCGTCAGGTCGGGGCGAACGAATTGATTAGATCGTAAATAAAGGATTTCGGATGTCACCGTATTCAGCCACTCATAAAGTTATCAGGGTGTCCCTGATTCTGCCCCTGGAGCACTATTATGCACGCGGTATTCTCATGGGAATTCAGAAGGCTATTTATCCGCACGGCCTGGCGCAGCAACTGGATAACGCAAAATGATTTTACCCTTATGCACCAAGAGGGAATTAACACCGTGCGGATTCCTTTTGAAGCTTCAATGTTCACCGACCCCAATGAAGATGGATTCAAGTGGCTTGATCAGGCAGTGAACTGGGCCAGCCAGGACAATATGTATGTCGTGCTCGATATGCATGGAGCACCGGGCGGCCAGAGTTCCTCCGAAGATACGGGGCAGCAGAATCAGGACAGTTTTTTTCCAGTCAGACTAATATCAACCAAGCCGCGCAAGTGTGGGGGGAAATTGCCCAACATTACAAGGGAAACCCAACAATAGCCGGTTATGACCTGCTTAACGAACCCGTGGGTGCCCCAAATTATTCCACCTTGGACTCGGTGTATAACCAACTTTATACCGCAGTCCGCAACACCGGCGACCAACATATTATTTTTATGGAGCCTGCGAATTACTGGGATACCAATAATTTGCCATCGCCCAGTTCCATGGGATGGAACAACGTCGCCTACAGCGGCCATATTTATGATTTCTCCTCCTCCAGCCAGGCCCAGGAACTCTCCGATTTTTCCAATGCAATTACCAGCATCGCCGCGACGGCCAAACAGCAGGGAGTACCCGCGTATATCGGAGAATTCGGAATCATTCAATCAGATGGCAATAGCAGTGAATTTAAACAGGTTGTCGCGGAGTTGGACAGCAACAATTTGGCTTGGACAGTTTGGCCGTGGAAAGAGTTCACCAATAACACCGGTCTGCGGACATGGGGCGAATGGCAGAATCCGCTGGGGATGGCGGAAATCAATCCACTGACCGATTCCTATGCACAAATCATGGCAGATATGTCCTTGTATCAGACCGCAAATTTCACATTCAATCCGGCCTACAGCGCGGTGCCGGAACCGGCGAGCCTGACGATGGCGGGTTGCGGTCTTGCTGCGATAGGACTATTGGGATTGGGAAAACGCCGTGGATTAACGCTGCGACATTAGCCGCAGGCCACGACCCCGCCGCAGCACATTTATTAACTGCTGGTCTGACCCAACTCGGATTCACGGTGATTAACATGCACAATTCGACGATCGGCTCGTGCGTGGTATTGACCAAGGAAAGCGGCGTGCCGATAGTATCTTGTAATGCTTGACGACTTTTTTGGCATTCTGATACCGGAGATGTTAAATGACTTTGGCGGCGCGGGGTTTTCGGAGACAATTATTGGTGCCGGCGGCGGCCATTCTGGCCCTGAATGCCATGTTTTGCGTGCAGGCCGCATCCGCTGCCCAATTAATCAGGGTGGATGGTCGCAGCCCGGGGAGGATTTTTGAAGGTATCGGCGGGGAAAGCGCAGGGGCTTCCACTCGGCTATTGGTGGATTATCCAAAAAAGCAGCGCAGCGAAATCTTAAATTATCTCTTCAAGCCTGATTTCGGTGCCGCATTGCAAAATCTTAAGTGTGAGTTGGGCGGCAATATGAATTCCACCGATGGAACCGAGCCGGCCTATTTCCGCACGCGCGCGGAATATCAGCATCCCAAGGCGGTGTATTTTCGCCGTGGGTATGAAACGTGGCTGATGCAACAGGCTCGAAAACGCAATCCGAAAATCCGTCTGGGGCTTTTGCAGTGGGGTGCCCCGGGGTGGTTGGGAGACAGGCACCACGCCGCGACAGATTTTACAGCCAAATTTTATTCCCAGGATAACGCTAAATATATTGCCCGCGTGGTGCAATGTCTCAATAAGTTTGATCATATCCGAATTAATTACGTGGGCTGCGCTAATGAGCGGATGTGGGATGTTCCGTGGGTACTTAAACTCCGCCGGGCATTGGATGCCGCCGGTCAACGGCATGTTCATATTGAAATGGCCGATTTTTTCCACTGGAATACCCTGGTGCATCAGGTGGAGATCAACGCGGCGTTTGCCAAAGCTATTTCCGCCATTGGTAAGCATTATCCCGGCTATAAGTCCACGCCCCAGGCGCGGGCATTACATATTCCACTTTGGTCCGGAGAAGATTGGAGCGGAGCCAAACCCTACACCGCTACCATGGCGAAGCTGTTAAACAGAAATTATATAGAAGGCCGGATGGTGCGTACAATTATCTGGGCCTTGGATACGTCCTATTATAATAATCTTCCTGCCGCTAATGACGGGCTTTTGTTAGCCAATGAGCCGTGGTGCGGCCACTTTCGGGTATTGGGGCCGATTTGGGCCATCGCTCATACGACGCAATTTGCGCAACCCGGCTGGCAATATCTGAACATGGCCTGCAAGTTATTGAGGGGGCACGGCAGCGTGGTTGCATTAAAAAGTCCGCATGGGCACAACTTCAGTATCATCATCGAAACTCAAGATGCCACCGAACCGCAAACGGTAACAATTCATATCTCCGGCAGCCTGCCGGACAACGTGCCGCTGCATGTGTGGCGGTCTCTGCCGCATATTTATTTCCGGCAGCAGCCGGAGCTGACGCCTGTCAAAGGCTTCGTTTCCATAAAATTGCTGCCCCATGCCATCTATTCCATTACCACGACGACCGGGCAGCACAAGGGAAAAGTAACGGACATTCCTAAGTCCAAACCGTTCCCATTACCGTACACCTCCCGATTGTCACGCGGTGATATTGCGGAAATGCCGCGATATTTTGCCGATCAGGAAGGTTCTTTTAATATCGTCCGATCGCCGGATGGCAAGGGTCATGTTCTGGAGCAGTTCATAACGTCGCCACAAATTCCCTGGAGTTACCAGCATCAGCCATTCACAATTCTCGGCGCTCCAAACTGGCATAATTACGCGGTTGCCTGTGAGATTCGTCTGCCGGCAACGGGCAGTGCGGGAATCATTGACCGGGTAGCGAATGTCAACTGGCATTTCAACCAATCCAATGGGTACCGTGTGATGGTTAACGCGGATGGAACGTGGCAACTTTTGGCGGTAAAAAAACTTCTGGCGCACGGCAAGGTCGCACCGTTAGGATCGTCGTGGCATCGCCTTAAGCTGGTCTGTCAGGGAAGGACTATATCCGCCTATCTTGATGCAAAACAATTAGCGGCTGTGAAAAACTCGGACTACCGCGCCGGCATGGCCGGGTTGGCATCGTCCTGGAATCATGCCTGGTATCGAGACTTTACCATTACCCCGCTGCGCCACGCCATTTCGCGGAATCTGGCTCTGAATAAACCTGCGTCCGCATCCAGCCAATGGAGTCCCCAATACGCTGCCACGTGCGCCGATGATGGCATAATGGGCACGCGATGGAACGCGGCCAACGGAACTTCCGACGGGCAGTGGCTGGCCATAAACCTTGGCAAGCCGACGAGCGTTGGCCAAGTCATTATCAACCAATGGGGTGGGCGCATTGAAAAAGCTGACATTGCGTATTGGTCTGGCGGCCACTGGTTAACGGCTTGGTCCGGCAACTTGCGTGGCCGTGCCCAATTTGCGGCCAACTTTCGAGCCGTCACAACCGCTCAAGTGAAAGTAGTAATCGTTTCAACATTGTATCACCAACCCCCATCCCTACGTGAGGTAGAAATATACCACTGATCTACTGCATCGCGATAGGCCTCCCTGCCGCCGAAGCAATGTTTTATCCCTGGTACGGCTGCGGGCAGGGCGCTATTTATAAAATGCTAATAGCGAATCCGCGACGCGCTGGATTTGGGCGTCGGTGAGTTCCGGAAATACGGGCAGGGCCAGGACTTCGCGGCAGGCCTGTTCAGAAACTGGAAACGCTCCTTCGCGATATCCCAAATCCTGAAAGCATTCCTGAAGATGCAGCGGTCGCGGATAATATATAGCACTTCCGATGCCCTGTTTTTGCAGATGCTCTTTCGCGGAATCCCGGCGGGGAATGCGGACAACATATTGATGGTACACGTGATGGGTGCCCGGAATCTCCACCGGAGCGATCACATCTGTATTTTTAAAACGTTCGGAGTAATAGGCCGCGATTTGCCGGCGGCGATTATTCCACTTATCGAGATATTTCAATTTCACATTTAACACCGCGCATTGGATGCCATCAAGGCGGAAATTGCCGCCGACAAAAGCATGATGATAACGGCTGGTTTCCCCGTGCTGCCGGGTCTGTTCCAAGCGGCCGGCAAGAGCGGAATCGCGAACGATCACCGCGCCGGCGTCACCGGCGGCACCGAGATTTTTTGTGGGATAAAAGGAAAGACACGCGGTACGGCCAAGTTCGCCGGGAACTTTCCCACGACTGTCTTGGGCACCGATGCACTGTGCGGCATCTTCCACAATTTCCAGATGGTGTTTGCCACACAACTCTGCCAAGCGAGTCATTTCACACATTTGGCCAAACAGATGAACGGGAATAATCGCCTTGCACTGCGCATCAACGACCGAGGCAATGGCATCGGTGCGCAGGAGAAATGTTGCCGGATCAATATCCACAAATACCGGCATGGCACCGGTACGAGTAATACACCCGGCGGTGGCAAAAAAGGTAAACGGTGTGGTGATGACTTTATCCCCCCGCCCGATGCCCAAAGCCATCAGAGAAGCCAATATGGCATCGGTGCCGCTCGATACTGCCACAGCCCGTGCATGAAATCGTTGTCCAAGATTGTTCTCAAAATCTCTTAATGCCTTGCCACCAATGTATTCGGTTGAATCCAGAACGCCGCGAATGGCGGTTTCAATTTCAGAGCGCAGGCTCTGATACTGAGTTAAGATTTCAAACATGGGAACTGAGGTTGTATTCGCGGCCGTAGATTTTGTAGCAAGGTTATCCGGCATCTGGTTCTCCAAATCAGACTCCAGGAGTCTGTCCCGAAATGCTATTCCAACGCACAGAAATTGTCCACGCTGCGTCACCGCCCTGCCGCGGGCAAATATAAAAGTTCAGTGGCTAACGTCTAACTGGAATAGCCCCCCCCCCCGCCGCCGCAAGGAAGCCAATATTGGATCATTGGCGAGTCTCGGTGACGGCCCGGCAGGGGTGCGTGGGGCAACGAATCTTGCCACGGGATTTGCCAATGCAGCGCAAATGGCGCAGAATCTTGGCGGCGGACAATTGCGCCGCTGTCAACCTCGTGCGACAACATTGCTGGTGAACCGCTAGTCTGGATTAAGTATTTTTCATGCGAACCGTTGCTCTTATTATTGATACAGTCGGCAGCTACGGCAGAGGATTACTTAGCGGCGTAGCACGCTTTGTCCAGACGCACATCGGCTGGCAAGTGATTTATGAAGAACGCAAAGGGAATGACAACTTGCCCAAGTGGCTGGTACGGGGAAGCTGCCAGGGAGTGCTGGCACGCGTGCGAGACCAACGGCAGTTGGCGTCACTGCGGCGGCTGGGCGTGCCGCTGGTAAGTTTAGGAGAGGTGCCTCATCAGGCGCATGATGTAACAGAGATTCTCAGCGATCACCGGATGATCGGACAACTGGCTGCCGAGCATTTAATTGAGCGACGATTAGGTCACTTTGGTTTTTACGGTTCCGGCGGGGCAGTATTTTCCGATTTAAGGCTTGAGGGATTTCGCGCTTACCTTGCGGCGCAAGCGCATCAGGTAAACATTTTTCTGGAAGAGAAATGGGACCCGGGTATTTCGCAATATAAGCGACGGGGCGATCCATTCTGGGAAGACGCACAACTTAACCAATGGCTGGAGCAACTGCCTAAACCTATCGGAATCATGGCATGTAATGATTATTTCGGCAGACTGCTTTTAAGCGCCTGCCGACGCAAAGGCGTGCACGTGCCCAATGAGGTCGCAGTGATCGGCGTGGACAATGATGAAATTATTTGTGATCTGGCGGTACCTCCACTGTCGAGCGTGGACCCGGCGGCTGATGCCATCGGCTTTCGGGCTGCGGAATTGCTGGATGAAATGCTGCGCGGCCAAAGCACGGCAACCACGACGGTCTATTTTCCGCCCAAGTCTGTTATTGCCCGGGCCAGTACCAACACGATTGCCGTTGCGGATGCTGTGATTGTCAAAGCGCTGCAATTTATTCGCGATCAGGGCGGAATCGGCATCAACACGGAAGATATTCTGGATCATTTAGCAAAATCCTCCATGCTGGTTTCCCGCAGTACGCTGGAAAGAAAATTTCAAGCACGCCTGGGATTTGCACCACATGATGAAATTGCGCGCGTAAAACTGGACAGAGTTGAACGACTGCTTCTTAGCACCAACTATTCGTTGGCGCGGATCGCCGACATCGTCGGCATGACCGCCGAGCAACAATTAGCCACCTTCTTCCGGCGCTATCGCGGTATGACACCAGGAAACTTTCGGCAACGCTTTGGCGGTGGAAAACCGTCAAAGTCTGAAAGTTAGATGCCAGTTCCAATAACCGCATGACGCAATTTGTTACACGAGATGATGCAATTTAATCCTTCCGTACGCTCTCTTTTCAATCTATAGTTGAGTTATCAGCCGATGGGCCGTCTGCTGCAATTCGTATAGCAGCGAGAAATCGGCTGATGCAGGCGACCGAATTCTGAAACGTTATGACGTGGCATGTTATTCAAGGAGATGCACACAATGAAAGCCATGGAAAGTAGTTCATCCCGGAGAGGATACACCCCACGCGATGGTTTTACTCTCATTGAGTTGCTGGTGGTTATTTCCATTATTGCAGTCCTGATTGCGTTGCTGCTGCCGGCACTGGCGAAAGCCAAAGAAGCGGCCAATGACACAGTTTGCCAGACGCATATTCGCTCGTTGTGCCAGGCGACGATTATTTATTCGCAGGAAAACCGGGATTTTCTCCCTGCGATGTTTAACACTTCGGGCGATCTTTATGGGCCGAATCCCTCATTCGCAGCGCTGAATAAAAGCCCGGCTGGTATTTGGCCGTTTGAAATTATCACGACCATGTATCCCTACCTGAGCCATGCGGCGGCACTGTCGCCGACGAATCCGAAATTCTGGTCGCAGCCCTTTCTTAGTGTACAACCCGATTTTATTGATCCATCCGTGGAGGTTCTCAAAGGGGGCAACGATCCTTGGGAATATACAGATACGAACAACGGCCAGGTTAATCAATACTCGGCGATTGACTACGGTTACAACGATTGGATTGCCGCGGGTACGCGCTTTTCCAATGTCACTATGGCGTCGCAGGCACAACTTTGGAGTTGCTACACCTGGCCGGGCGAAAATGCCAATTTGTTACCGCATTATCCGTCCGCGCCCGAACCGTTCGTCAATGCCGGCTACGCGGATGGCCATGTGGATGTTGTAAAATACTCGCAACTTCAATCCACTTTTGACCTGATGAACAACTACCAGTCGACCGTCTGGCCATATTACGGATCCACAAAATTTCTGAGCCTGGGCTGGAATGTCACGTGGATGAATAAATATTAACAGACCTTAGGCCACGCATGTACCCGAGGTACCGGCGAAATAAGGAGGTGAAATAGAGAGGCTGCGATACCCAAGATGGCTAATGCCAGGCCATAGAGGCACCCTCTGGCTTAAATATTCTGGGGGCGTGTAAATTTAATCTCATGTTGTTTAATACAGAATTGTTAAAACCTATGCAAGGAGAAAACAATGAACACTCACCATGTAAATCGTAAATCCAATCAGGCTTGTGCCGCATTGGCGTCTGCTGCGCTGGCCACGCTGCTGATCGGATCGGCGGCAAATGCGGCCATGCTGGCATCCGATAACGCGGGCAATTATACCAGCAGCACCTGGACGGGCGGGACCGGAGCGCTGCCTCCAAATAATGGCACAGGCTTCGGCAATTGGGCGGTGGGCGGTGTGACAGGTACAAGCGGCCCCTATGCCGGCATATTCCTGCAGAACTATCATTCCACCCCGATTGCTACGGTGATCAGCGCCGGCAGTTACGCAGCGCTGTCATCCTACGCCAATACACCAGCCGGTGGATTGACGCCGCAGGTAAACGTCTACCGGGATTTCAAAAACACCGCCGGTACCGGTTTGGGAACCTTGCGAAGCGGCCAGGCATTTAGCATTGATATTTACAATTGGGGTGTTAGCCAGGGCGTCGCAACAAGTTTTGGCTTCAGCCTGAACAGTGGCACGGATGCCAATGTCAATGCGGCCACGCCCGTACTTCCGACTGTGGCATTCTCGATGACCGTCTCGGCTGCCGGGACATCTATTACCGACGGTACCGGCACATCAACGTGGAGTGGCGGCCCTACCGCCACCACGCTGGATGACGGGCTCCGGGCCTTGTTTACGCTGGGAGCCGGTAATACATATACTCTAACTGTTTCGCCAGTGACACGCGGGACATCGTTTACACCCTTTACCTATTCTACCGGCACAGTCTCCCTTCCCATAAATGGAATGGAGGCCACCCTTGTGAGCGCTGGTGCCAGCAACGGCAATTTTAACAACCTTGCAATCACCAATGCGACGCCGACTCCCGAGCCGGCAAGTTTGGGCCTGATGGCCTTAGGGGCATTAGGGTTATTGCTGCTGAAGCGTCGTCGAACGGTTTAAGCCTGGCACGCGTGCCCAGTGATAAAAGGCGGTGCAACTTGTGATATCGCCAAATCAGTAACGCCATCTGCTGAAGGTGGCGTTACTTTTTTAATCGGGGAGACTTTCGGGTCCGCCGAGGTAACGTGTCCATGAATATCCATAAGCAAACATTCAGGTACGGAGATTGTCCATGTGGTCAATAATGTTCAAGGCCCCCAGCCTGGCGGGCCAGCGGTCCTATTTGTGTGGTATTATCCTCGCCGCTTCCTCGGTCGCAGGTGCCGCAGGTGCGCAGACGCGGCCGCAATTCTCCACAGGTGCGGATATTTCAGACTACGGGTACATTCAATCCAACGGGGCAGTCACAGCTATAACGGCCAATAGGCAGGGATCTTGCCGACGTTAAATACGCTGGGGCAAAGAGCCTCAAGCGTTCCGGAGCCGAGATCACTGCCACTTCTTGCGGCAGCAATCGTACTGGCGCTGTTGGGAGATGGTACTCGCCGCCGAAAAATCAGATAATGAAGATTAATATTTCAGGAAGTTACATTATGAAATACGCTGTCACGCAGGATCGTACCGACTTCATATTTGGGAGAAAGGTAAAAACGCACCGTTGGTTTCTGCTTATTTTGATCCTGACCGCCCTGCCGAGCCTGTTGCGCGCAGCACCCGCAAGAAATAATTTTCTATCGGGTGCGGATGTTTCATACTTTGGCTACATTCAGTCGCAGGGGGGCATATACCGTTATAATCATAAGTCAGTGGGATTAATTCAGGCAATTAAAAACTCCGGCTGTAACTGTCTGCGCTTGCGACTGTGGCATCGCGCGACGCCCATGGAGAAATCGCGATGGGGTAAGCTTGGAACGCTCAATGATCTGGCCTATACATTGCCGATGGCCCGAAAAATTAAGAAAGCCGGCTTTTATTTAATT
>JAJZCT010000351.1 GCA_021828925.1 Planctomycetota bacterium | reverse complement strand
ATTAACAATCGCATTCATCAGCGGGTTGGCACACCAAAACGCGCCCGACCGATGAAATGCGGTGTGAATAAAGTCCGCCTGAATTTTCAGAATGTCTTTTCGAGAGGAATGCCCATTGATTTGCACATATTGAAAACCGTTGTACGCAAAATTTGGGTGATACGTGAAGGGTTTATTATTAGCTGGAATCACCGTATCCGTCTGGAACGGACCGGTGTAGGCGAATACAGAAATAGGCTTGCGGTTTACCGTGCCATTGGCGAACAGCCGTTCGCCGTAGCGCAGCACCACCGGCACACCGGGCTGCCCCTTTGCCGTAAGCGTGACCCAACCCGACATATTCTGCGGAAATTTAACCACGAACACATGCGGCTCCGGTTCGCTGACGGACACCGGGGCGAGGCGTTGCGTCACTTCACAGGGCGGCATGAGTTGCGCTGTAAGCCGACCAGTTGGAGCGGTCACGATGTTGGCATGGGCGAGGGTTGGCATTGCCTCATCCGGATGATTCCAACCCTTTATTTTTAATGCAGCGTCATACACCTCGCCGTTGTAAATCCCATCCGCAAGTCGTGGGCCGGCGGAGGCTTGCCAAGTGGAGTTGGTGACAAGCCAAGTTGATTTACCGCTCACCGTTCGCATCAGTAGATTCATACGCACCCTTGGCCAGGCCCGCCAGGAGGCATTCTGCCAACCCCACACATCGCGCTCCATCACGTTATACCAGCCGTTGCCCAATTCAATGGATACGACGTTGCGCCGGCCTTTCCGCAGTAGTGGGGTTATATCAAAGCTCTGGTACGGCACCGTCTTGGAGTAGTCATACAGCGTGGAATACAGGACGCCCGGACCGACCTTATGGCCATTGACCAACACCTTCCAGTATCCTAATCCGGCAATATACATATAACCGTGCCGCAGGTTTGCCGGCACGCGAAACACTTTGCGAAAAATCGGACACGGCTCTTTTTGAATCCAACTTTTATGGGAAATCTTCTTCGGCAGCGGCAAGCCGTAATAGGCGTTATGCGGTGCGTCGTAAAACGCATTGCTGATCTTGTGCTGATAACTGATCCAACTTCCGCGCCAATCGCCGGCCTTCAGCGGCCCGGTCATCCAGCTTGCAGGCCGGCTCCATTGTGATTTCCATCCGCCGTTGCCCCAAACCCGCACCCGCCAGTAATAATGAGTGTACGGCTGGAACGCCGGGCCGTTATATTGCGGGAGAAAATCCGGATTCTCCGGCACTTTGCCGGAATCCCAGATCAGGTCATTGTCGCCTTTGAACGCCATCGGCGAACTGGCAACCTGTATCTGATATTGGGATTGATTAAGCAATGTATCTCGTTGCGGCGGCGTCCAAGTCAGACGCGGATGACGTTGCTCGATACCCAACGGATTGCCAGACCAATCGCAGCGCAGCCTGAATGGAGCGTCCGCTGACGAATGTGCAAAATGATTGGGTATCACCGGTCGAATCTGATCCGCTTTGGGAATTTGGTCGGCGATATTATACGATGTGGGTCGTGACACCGACGCGTTCGCATGGTGTAATGACACCACTGAACCACAAACGCCGATTAGAACGACCCACAAATGAGGGAGACCAAGTCGATTTTCCATTAGAAGGTTCCTTTTAAAACCCCGCCAATGATTTACGGCGGGATCATAGCGCCAGAGAATTATCGGGGTAGTCAGAAAGCCGCCCATTACTTGTACAGACTCGCAAAACTTCGGCGGATGTTGTCAGCCCTTCAGACCGGACACCTGCGTTCCTTTCACATTGAGAATCTCCATAATGCTTGCCGGTGGCTGCCGCTCCTGGCAGCACAAATCCGACTGACGATCAGGAAAACTATAGCACTGCATCGGATGTTATGGATAATACTTCCAAGTCGCAATTTCCGGACGATTCTCGCCGGCTTCCACAATGCGTTCAATTAACCGTTCACGAAGATGTGTGGTGATTTCACGCATGGAACGACGATGGCCGACGAAATTCAATAACACGTTGTCATCCGGCCACCGCGCATCCATGCGGCCAATCATATTGACCAATTGATGGGGATCGGCCCGGTTGTTGTAAAGCTGGTAATCCTGATAGTGCAGGCTTCCGGGATCGCTTAGCGGATTGGCCTGTGGAGCCAAAGCCACGTAAGTCCATTCCGGCGTTCGCAAGGCCCGGGCAATTTCTGACTCACTGATTTGTACCAATACCTCATTGCGCCAATTAGCACGGGCATTTTCATCATGCAAAAGGGGAATAAAACTGCGCCCCTGCATACAGGATGGTATCTTTACGCCCACCAAGTCCATTATCGACGGCGCAATGTCAATCATGCTCACGAGTTCAGTAATGGTCTGCCGATTGTTGAATCCCGGCCCCTGGATCATCAACGGAACGTGAATGGAGCTTTCATGCGGGCTGCGCTTGTATTCCTCGTTTCGGGTGCGGAAATGGCAACCATGATCACTTAAAAACATCACGACGGTGTTGTCTTCAAGATTTTGTTCTTTGAGTGTCTTTAAGATACGACCCAGTGAATCATCAATGGCTTTAATATCTCCATAATAATTGTTCATCTCATATTGCCAGTCGCCGGGGAAAAACCTCAAATCTTCCGGCACAAAACAACTGCGGAAAAAGCATGATAAACCATTTCTTATGGTGTTATCGCAACTCGAGCCGCATCAGCAGAATTATAAATG
>JAJZCT010000038.1 GCA_021828925.1 Planctomycetota bacterium | reverse complement strand
ATGCCAAGTCTCGTTCACCGCGATCAACAAAGGAAAAAAGCTGAGAGACAATTTCATCGCCGCTTTTTACTTTATAGAGATCCAGCGATTCAAAGGTCGGGCCGTCCACTTCCTGAAAGCCGTGCCGAATGGAAACTTTGCGCCAGATGTCTTCAATATATCGTCGAACCGCCATATCGGAGGGATAAAAATCACGTGTGCCTTTGGGTGCCTGGAAATTCACTGTCATGGCGGAGAGTTTACGCGAGAATTGGAAATTTTTGAAGAGCCGGTGCTCATTTGCCTGCTACTTCTGTTGCTCAATGCATTGCCCCGAGTTTATCGTCACGCAATTGTTCCCGCTTTATATTCGTGTGCGGCCCTGTTGTGTGCGGCCCGACGCGCGGTAAACCTTCGGCGGAAGCGGCAGTTTATAGCGATATGCGCGTTGCCGCGTATAATGCTCGCGATGTTGGCGACGGGTACAGGCTCCTGGGAAGTTTTGGCCCAAAAGTGCATCGCCCCATTGCGGATCTCTTCCGGCAACGGGGGCCGCGGGTTCCCCGGATGTTCCGAACACAAGGGTTTAATCACAATGGAAAACAACGTGCGTGTTACGGTCTGGCATGAATTCCGGCATGAGAAAATGAATGCGAAAGTAAGGGCCGTTTATCCGGATGGAATGCACAACGCACTGGCGACGGGCCTGCGCGCTGCCGGCGGCATGACCGTGCGCACCGCCACGCTCGATGAGCCGGAGCATGGTTTATCCGCCGACATTCTGGCTGACACAGACGTGCTGACATGGTGGGGCCACATGGCGCATCAGGAAGTGCGCGATGATATTGTGGAGCGGGTTCAGCAGCGGGTATGGGCGGGCATGGGGCTGCTGGTGCTGCATTCCGGCCATGTTTCCAAAATCTTTAAAAGGCTCATGGGCACGACCTGCGAGTTGAAATGGCGGCAAGCGGATGATCGGGAAATTATCTGGTTTACCGCACCGGGCCACCCGATCGTACAGGGATTGGCGGATCATATTGTTATTCCGCGCGAGGAAATGTACGGCGAGCATTTTGATATTCCCGAACCGGATGAAACGGTGATGATCAGCTCTTTTTCCGGTGGGGAAGTATTTCGCAGCGGCGTAACTTACCGGCGCGGTGCGGGAAAGATTTTTTATTTCCGCCCGGGCCATGAAACTTATCCGGCCTATTACCAGAAGGAAGTACTGCACATTATCGCCAACGCTGTGCGCTGGGCGGCTCCGGTGGAAAACTCGGCCCCCCAAACCTATGGCAATCGCCAACCGCTGTAATCATGATCCCCAGAGGGTGAGAAGCGGAGAGGAGAAGCGGGGAGTGCACAATCCGGGTTGAATTGGGCACCGAGTGCCGGACAAAACCGCATTGCAACCTACGCGCTGGGATGATTGCATCGGAGAATTTTTTTATCGGTAACAATCATATTCATGGGCACGTCATGGCTTTCCACGGGCAGCAAATCCGGAAGAAGTTGCTCCTGAAAACACAGGGCAATGGGTAGGCCGCGCAAATCCTTTTGCGATAAAAAGCGATCATAAAAACCTTTGCCCCGGCCCAAGCGATAGCCGCGGCGATCAAATGCCAGCCCCGGCACCGCCACCAGATCAATTCGGGCCAGGGAAATGGGTGTCCCACCCACCGGATCGCGCAAGCCCTGCACCGCCGGGTTGGGAGACGTTTCCAGTGATTTAATCACTACCGGTTCGATTTCCCTTTGCGCCCAGCGCACGCGGGGCAGCGCCACGGTTTTCCCTTCATTCCATGCCTGAAGCACCAAAGTGGACGTCTCCACTTCCTGTTCCATGCACAAAAATAGCATGATCGTTTCCGCCCGGCGGAATTCGGGGGTATCCCGCAACAGATGGCACACATCAAGTGATCGGGTGTGCCGCTCTTCTGCGCTTATGGCAGCAAGAACCGTACGCATTTGATTTCGCAGTTCACTTTTTTCCATGGCAGTATTTCCTCATCCTTCGTTATCGTCGGCAACTATTTGCGTCCCGCTCTGTTGTGATTGCGCCCAAGCCTGATCTAATTCCGCAAGCCGCTGAAGATATTTACCTATTACCGCCTCATGGCCCCGGTCCGTTGGCTGATAATAATGCTTTTCCACGCCCAAGTATACCTGAGGAACATACCCTTCAGGAAAATCATGAGCGTATTGATAGCCCTGATGCCCCAGATTTTCCGCCCCAGGGTAATGCGTGTCGCGCAGCGGCCGGGGAACAGGAATGGTGCGGCTGTTCTTGACATCGTCCATGGCCTGATCCACGGCCACGGTCACTCGATTGCTTTTCGGCGCGCACGCCAGATATATCGCTGCCTGCGCTAAGGTAAGGCGACATTCGGGCATGCCGACAAATTCGGTTATCTGCACGGCTGCGGCCGCCAGCATAATGGCGGTGGGGTCCGCGTTGCCGATGTCCTCCGAAGCGCAAATCGCGATCCGCCGGGCAATAAAACGGGGATCCTCACCGGCCGCCAGCATACGGGAAAGCCAATAAACCGTGGCATCCGGATCGCTGCCGCGCATGGATTTAATCAGGGCACTGGCCGAGTCATAATGACCGTCATCATCATATACCATGGCCTTGGTCTGGATTGAATCTCGGGCGATTTGCAGGGTAATGGTGATGGCTTGGTGCGTGTCGTCGGCGGATTCGGCGCATTGCGAAAGCACGGCTATTTCCAGCGCGGTTAAGGCTCGTCTGGCGTCCCCATCTGATATTTCCAGCCAATGATCCATCGCATCGGCGTTCACGGTGAGCTTCAGGCTGCCAAAGCCACGCACCGGATCATGAATCGCACGGGTCAGAAGATTGGCAATATCCTCATGCGTCAAGTATTCAAACTGAAATATCTGGCTGCGTGATACCAGCGGGGCATTGACGGAAAAATATGGATTTTGCGTCGTAGCGCCGATGAGCGTAATAATCCCGTTTTCCACATCGGGCAGCAGGATATCCTGTTGCGTGCGGTTGAATCGATGAATTTCATCCAGAAAAAGAATGGTGCGCCCGCCGGTGGTTTCCAAGTCGGTTTTAGCCTGCGCCAAAACATCGCGCACATCTTTCACTCCCGCGGCAGCGGCATTCAGGCGCACAAAATGCCGGCGCGTGGCTCCGGCAATAAGTTCTGCTAATGACGTTTTGCCCGTGCCGGGGGGACCAAAAAAAATCAGGCTCACCAGTCGATCCGCTTCAATGATACGGCGTAAAAGTTTGCCCGGACCAAGAATATGTTGCTGACCGACAAACTCCGCCAGAGTTTCCGGCCGCATCCGTGCCGCCAAGGGCCGCGCCGCTTTTGTGCGTTGTTCCCGGGCCGATGTAAAAAGATCTGCCACGTTTCATGACCCTGTTTCAGGTGCAGCAATGGGCCGGTTCCGCCGGCCATCGCTTTGATCCCTCAAGACTATAGATTATAGCAAGAATTCAGGCCAAGGATAAGAAAAACAACCCTGACATATTGACCGCGTAGCAATGTTCCCGCTCTACCTCACCCTGCGGAAAAGCCCCACAAAGCCGCCGGCTACGCCGGCGCAACCCGGCGATTACTCGGACAGGCTCCTGGCCAATTCGGGGGCGTTACTCTTTGGCCCAATCCTGCCACTTCAGCCCTGCGATGCAGGCATTGGTGTCCAGCAGGTACTTCACCGTATATACAATGAGCCCAGTGCGGTCAAAAAATGGCAGACTCTTTTGCGGCGGGTGCTTTTACTGCCGCCAGAGCGGATCATCGGCATCAACATGAAGAATCGACCGACTGGAAAGATCGCTGATAATCGGCCAAGTCAGTCCGCGCGTGCTAAGTGTCTCCATGATGCCCACGCCCAGACAGCGTTTGGCGCCGCGGGAACGCAGTTGTACGGAACAACTGTTGCGCACCAGATACGGGCTGGATTCGATAAGGTTTTGATGCTGAACAATGAGTTCCACATTATTCCCGCGCGAATCGCTGCCATGGAGCACCATGCGAACAGGGTATTGATTTCTCAAATTATTGCACCGGGCATACGCAATTTCGCTTTGCGGGTTCTGTATAACCACCGGTGCCGCGGATTGATCCAGGATAATCAAAGAATCCGTATCGCACGGGCGGCTGGTGTTGGTATGATCCCAGGCAATGGCCCAGTCCTGATTAATCGCATGGCCGCGGGAAATGGCGCGCACATCACGCCCTATGCCAGAACCACCAAAATATTGATCGTAATAACCCAAGCCATCCACGGGCATATTCAATAGCATGGTGTCGTCGGTCAGATTAATCTGTCCGATACGGCCCGTTACTGTCGCCATTGGTACGGCCAGAACCCAGCAGTGCTGCGCCCCATCTGCAGAATTCGGCCGCAGAGGCATAATTTGTGGATTTCCAGATTTCAGCGGCCTGAAGGTTAAATCAACATGAATGGCCCGATTCGTGCGGTAACGGGGGCCGGTAATGGTATGTTCTAACGGATAGCCGCGCGCCATTAAGCCCACTGTTCCATCTTGTCGTAACGTAACTCGGTTGGGCCCCACCAGGCATTCCGGCGACCCCAGGCCGCCGCGGAACGCACCGGGCGGAAACACGTTCACCGAACGCAAAATACATTTCCCGCCCTGAAATATTGAGATGGTCGCCGCGGGGTAAAAACTCGGAAGCACCTGTTCGCGCACGGAACTGATTTTCACCCGCGTGGATCGACGATTGTAGCGATTGAACTCCCGCACATATCTGGGGTGAAAACAAAAGCCGTCATACAGGCATACGGCCACACCGTTGCCTGCCGAATCCATGGCCTGGAAATTTCGGCATTCATAAGCGCCGGGGGTTTTTAACTGCCGCCAGCCTGCCTGTTCCCATTCCCCGGTGCATTGGCCGGGACTAAAGCCTGCAATACCGGCACGCGAGCCGCTGGCGGTATCCATCGCGTCGGCGGCCACGCCGGTTAAACTGCTGTCAGTGAGTGCTAAAGATTGTCTGATCATTACAAATACGCCCATGCGCAGGCTTACACCAAGCACGCCGAACAACCCGCTGTTGCTCGAATCACTGCCAAGTTTTAAGTGCGAGAGCCATCAAGCTCTTCACCATTGCTTATCGGCACGACGGTGTGCTATAGTTCAACTAACTTTCAGGAAACCCCCGCCGAAGCTTGATAGAACCCCACCGGTGAGCCGCGGAGACGCGCCAATTCACATCACTGGCTTTGACCTATTCCGATAACCAAGAACGATGCATGACGCAACGCGTCTCAACCCACGCAAATTGGCGAATACAATGAATTGCAGACTGAGATTAGAGGGCGGCGCGGGAACCCTGCAGAAGAGTTTTACGGCCCGTACGCACCAATTTTTCCATTTTTTTCAGCGGCTTCCACAAGCGATTCCGGTGCTGATAATAGGCTAATAACTTTTGATACTGCGCCGCTCCAGCGGCCAAACAGCGACGAATATCCGCATAACGGAGCGTCAACAACGCCCATCGCCGCGAAAACTCCTCCGGCGAAAGTTGATCATGCGCCGTGAGCTGCGCAAATTCATAGAGATCAAAAAATATGCTTGGACCGGGAAAAGCCGCCCGCAATTGTTCCAAATTGTGGCTGCAGCCGCGCAGATTTTCGGATAGAAAATTCTCGGCAAAGTCGGCAATGTTTTGCGATTGCCGCGGGCCGGGGGGCAACTTTAATGTATTGGCAATGCGGAGCAATTCTTTCGGGGCGTGACCGAAGAGTTCATCGTAATCAACAAATGCGCGAGGGCTTTCCAGTGTTTCGCCTATCACGCCGAACATATTCTCCAGCCATAAAACAAAACCGGATTCTTTATCCGCCAAGCCGCAGCGCTGCAGCGATGTGGCAATACTTAGCGGATTTCTTACCGCAATGACGTAGCTGGGTTCAACGCCCAGTCGCTGAAAAATGATTTTCCATAGTGGCAGCAGGCGTCCGATATGCGGGTCTTTCAAGCCCCACAACGCGCAGTCATCGAATTGTTTCTGCAAATAAGCCGTGGTTTTGGCGATCAGCGCTTCGCATTGGGGATGATCCAATATGCCTTGGCAATTTACGCCGCCGGTCTGATGGGAGGCACCAATGAGATCAAGGAATTTTTGATTCAGCCGCCATACTTGCTGGTCTTCCCAGTAGCCGCGCGGGTTAAAAATATTGGCTGGCAGCAGATTATTTCCCAGTGGCACGCCCAAGGCGTGGACCGCCCGGGCAATGGTGCTGGTTCCGCTGCGCTGCATTCCCAGAACCACAATAACACGCTTTATTACCGGCATACTTGCCTTCTCCTGAGACACTCTTAACAGGTCAAAATCCATCGGTCACCGGTGCCAATTACCGTCCGCACCGACGACACTGTAGGGCCGATAAAATCCGATTGAAAGCTTTTCAGCGGTTTCCGTCGGCCTGACGGTACCCCATGCGGCGTCAATTCCCAGCCGCAAACCGCGGCATCCCAACCCGGCGCGGCAACTTATTAAACACGCCAAGAGGCCAATAGTTGCAGCGATTACAAAAGTATATTTCCATTTTGATCCGCCCGCGCACGTGTATTATTATCTTGGAGCAGTGGGCCATTACCGCTATTTTTCGACAGGTTTTCCCACGTATTTATGGTAAAGAGTTGCAGCGCAAGCATAAAACAACGGTATCCGCCTCTCTTTGTGTTAAGTTGAAACTGTGTCTCAAGTAGTGTAAATTTTGTCCTTCCGGTTTTCATAGCTGCTTACCGGGTTTGGATAAAGATGGTACGGTTCTCGGGCGATGGCATGGAACTTATAAATAAAGGTGTGCGACATTGCCCACACAATCTGATAAATCCGCTGCGTTCCCTTCCGCCGGTACGCCGCAGCCACAGAATTCGGCATTAAATCCCCAGCAGGCACCATCAGGGCGGCGATTGGCTTTATGGAAAATGTTGCTGCTGGTGGCAGGGCCGGGGCTGGTGGTCATGCTGGCGGACACGGACGCCGGAAGCGTGATTACCGCTGCCCAAAGCGGGGCACAGTTCGGCTATAGTCTGTTGCTTTTGCAAGTTTTGCTGGTGCCAATTCTTTACATCGTGCAGGAACTTACCGTCCGTCTGGGATTGGCGACCCAAAAAGGGCACGGAGAGCTGATATCCGCCACTTTTGGTAAAGCGTGGGCTTGGCTGTCGGTTTCCACTTTAATGGTTTCCTGCCTTGGCGCTTTGTTGACCGAATTTGCGGGCATCGAAGGCGTGGGGCAGCTTTTTGGAATTGCGCCTTGGATCAGTGTCGGGCTGACGATTGTTTTTCTGGTAGTGGTTGTAGGCACCGGCGGTTATCGTCAGGTGGAGATGATCGCGCTGTTTATCGGGCTTTTCGAGCTGGCCTTTATTGCTGTGGCGGTGGCGGCGCATCCATCGCCTGCAGCCATGATAACCGCGATCGGCAGCCAACCGATTCACAATTCCACCTATTTGTTTTTAATTGCGGGGAATGTCGGCGCGGTCATTATGCCTTGGATGGTTTTTTATCAGCAATCCGCTGTGATTGACAAAGGTCTGAATATTACCCACCTGAAAGCTGCACGCCTTGACACCGCAATTGGAGCATCGATAACGCAGATCATCATGGCCGCGGTTTTGATTTTTACAGCCGCCAGTATTGGAAGAACACATGCACATATATCGCTCAATACCGTGCAGCAAATCGCCACGGCTTTAACACCGATTATGGGAAGCCAGTGGGGCCGCCTGGTATTTTCCCTGGGCATGCTGGGAGCAGCGCTGGTGGCGACCATCGTGGTATCCCTGACTGCGGCGTGGGGATTAGGTGAAGTGACCGGGTACAGGCGGTCCTTGGCGCACCATCCATTTGAAGCGCCTTGGTTTTACGGGGTATATCTAACCTGCCTGCTGGTGGGTGCGGGCATTGTGCTTTCCGGCGTGAATCTGGTGCGGCTGACCGTGGCGGTGGAAGTGATGAACGCCTTGCTGCTGCCGATTGTCCTGGGCTTTCTATTCCTGCTGGCGCGAAAAGCGTTGCCGGATCCCTGGCGGCTGAAAGGCCCTTATGCCTGGCTGGTGGCATTTATTGTAATATTAACATCTGTCGTGGGAGTCTATGCCGGAATTGCGGGTTTGTGGAGTTGATTGCTCATCTGGAAAAATGCCTTTTTCCAGAGATTTATGGAAAAGACTCGCTGCCGGTGGCAACCTATAATGGTGTAGGCCAATACCCAATCGGCTGGGACTGGAAGCGTTGTCACGCCAAGGCACAGCGATTGCGGGCAGCGGCTCTGGGGTTTATGTTGGTGAAGTTGTGAGGCTTTTGGGCGTTCCGAAAAGTTTCTCACAGCGCAAGAAATGGAGTGTTCGTGGTGATTTCGATAAATAAAAAAATGTGGTTGACCCGCATAGCGGCGGTTGCCGTGGCTGGCGGATTGTTTTTAACACTAAGCAATTTAGCGCATTTGCACCGCGCCGCGGCTGCCCCTACCGCGCCGGCAGCCCCCACGGCCTCAAAAGGGCTGGAAAAAGCCATGCAGAAACTTCAGGATGCCATGAATGCGCAAAGCATGAAGCTGAAAGATATTCTGGGGACTCATGGCTTAGGTGACGTCATTGCCGACCCAACACTGCGGGCCAAACTTGCACCGAAAATTCTCCCGCACATGCAGGTCATCATTAATCAGTTTGACGCCTTCATGAAATCTTACCCGAAAGCCGCCGGGATGATTCGGGACGTAAAATATCATGAACTGGCCCTGATGGATTTGCTGGGTGACCAAAGCGCCAAAAATGCCATCGTAGCCGGCCAAAAAAGCCAGGATGCCAGCGTCGCGTTTTCCGCAAAACTTGCGGACCTGGAAGTGCGGTGGCACCAAAGCGGCACAAGCACCGCAAAACAGAGCGAGATTCTGGATCAAATTCAAAAACTGGTCAAAGCTGATCCCACCAATGACGACCTGACGGCCGTGCTGTTGGGATTCATGCAATCCGGACCGGTGTCGCCTGCCATTGGGGCTCGCATTAAAAAAATCGTCGCCACTGAATTAAAAGGTCCCTACGCCTTGGCCCTGCAAAAGCAGGAAGAAACGCAAAATGCCATGCAAGACAAACTTGCAAGCTTGAAAAACAAACCCATTGTCATCAATGGCACACAAGTGGATGGCAAGCCGTTTAACTCTGCGCAATGGAAAGGCAAAGTGGTTCTGGTGGATTTCTGGGCGACCTGGTGCGGGCCGTGCCGCGCCAGCCTGCCGCATGTGGAAAGCCTGTACAAAAAGTATCATGCCAAAGGCCTGGATATTGTAAGCGTATCCAATGATAACAGCGTTAAAGCGTTGAAAGCGTATCTGAAATCCCATCCCAAGATGGCTTGGCCGCAATTGTTTGATGCACAGCATCCGGGCTGGAGTCCGATGGCTGCCAATTTCGGCATCAGCGGTATCCCCACGCAATTTGTCATTGATCGGCAGGGAGTCCTGCGGCACATTGTGGTAGGGTATTCGCCGAATCTCGCCGCCAAGCTGACTGCGGATATTCAGCCTTTGTTAAAATAATAGACGCGGTATTGGGTGGCGCAAAAGCATCCACCAGCCGGCATTAAGGAACGGATCACCAATAGCTTTCCCAACATCCGGCTTGCCCTCTCAGAAAGCCGCTGGCTTTGCCGGCGGTGGCGCACTGGCTTGCAAGCCGAATTGGGAGGTGATTTGGGGTGCCGGTTCCTAAGCCCGCGCCGGCGGGCAACGCCGCAGCCGATTTACGCCCTGCGGGGATATACCGCGGGACGCATTTTACATCGTCGGCATTCACTATTACGCTACTGTTCGATTTTGGTTGTAACGGAAAGGTAGTTTATGAATATTGCGGTTATTGGTGGGGCAGGATACATCGGCTCCCATGCGGTGAAACTTTTAATTGAACGCGGCCACACGGTGATAGCCATTGATAACCTGACCATGGGCCACCGTGCCGCGGTCAATAGCAAGGCGCGGCTGGTGGTGCTGGACTGCGCTCATACGGCGGCCCTGGCGGCCGTATTTCAAGCCCATAAAATTGAAGCGGTTATGCACTTTGCGGCCAGCGCATACGTGGGCGAAAGTGTGCAGGATCCGCGAAAATATTACCGCAACAATGTTTCCAACACCATCAGTATGTTGGATGCCATGAACCTGGCCGGGGTTAAAAAACTGGTGTTTTCCAGCACCTGCGCCACCTACGGCGAACCGCAGCGTGTCCCCATTACCGAAGATTTACCGCAAAACCCCATCAGCCCCTATGGCCAGAGCAAATTGATGGTTGAGCATATCCTCAAAGATACCGCGCATGCCGAGGGCCTGGCCTTCGCCGCTCCGCGCTATTTCAATGTAGCCGGATCAGCACTTGATGGCAGCATCGGAGAAGATCACCGCCCGGAAACGCATTTAATTCCCATCGTGCTGCAAGTGGCTCTGGGGCAGCGCCCGGCGGTGGATATATTCGGCAATGATTACCCCACGGCCGACGGCACATGTATTCGTGATTATATTCATGTGTGGGATCTTGTTGATGCTCATCTGGTGCTGCTGGAGAATCTGCAGCCGGGCCGCGGTTTGTTTTATAACCTCGGTGTCGGGCGCGGATACAGCGTGCGGGAAATTATCGAAGCTTGCCGCAAAGTTACCGGCAAAACAATACCCACCCGTGAAACCGCCCGCCGCCCCGGCGACCCCCCGGCACTTTTTGCCTCACCGGATCGCATGGCCAAAGATTTTTCCTGGAAAGCAAAAATCACCGATCTGAATCAGATTGTTGATTCCGCCTGGCGCTGGTTCCAAGCCAACCCCAACGGCTACAGATAGGCAAAATCGCGGTTGTGCCATACAGGCGGAAACCCACGATAACGGCAGGACTATTTCCACCGCCACTGGTCGGCTCTACCGTATTCATCGGGCCTGGCTCATGCCTCCGGGATTTTGTTGATTTTGGAACTGGCTATTATTACGAAACGGAGAACCCGCAACCGTTTCGAAAATAAGCTGGCATATAGGGGTGTCAGGGTAGAGAGAAATATTGCAGGGTCCAAGATTTATTAGTTCCAGGGTTATGGTGCCGACAAAGCCGGCGTGGATTGTCGGCGCGGTAAAATGCACCAAGAGGCCACAACGGGCGTATGAGCTTTTACCTTCGACTCGCGCGGCCAACGATCTTCCATCCGGCAACAGTGGCAACTCCACGCGCTCCATCGTTTTGCCAAGAACCAGACGGTTCGGGCGCAACACGAAAGGCTGTTCGGCGGTAATTGTCTGGGATATAGAGTTTGGGCCGAACAAGTTGGCAAACGCCCCATTTTTCAAATTGATGTCAAAAGGTAATCCTTCCTTGAAATAAGATATTTCATTGCCCAGGCGGAGATCCACAGCGGAAGTAGCGTAGGGGCAGTTGCCCGCATTGTCAGGAAAATCGGGCTTTGGCACGGGGTCGATTACCAATCGACCGGCCTTAAGCGCTGCCTGTATTTCACCATTTGAGAGGATCATGAATCCTCCGAGAGGTCGCTTTCCTGAACCGCAACCATAGCCCGATCGCTCGTCGGTAAAACCGCCGCCAATCGCTTGCCATCCAATCGAAGGACATTTACCCGCACGGTACCGATGCCATTTGCTTCCGGCTTGCCGCGGACGTCGGAACGCGGAACAAAAACCGAGCAAACTGTACGACCTTCCACAGGATAGGTTACGGCGACCTCGTCACTGAACATCCCTTGATTAAGCTGGCAACGTAACCAATGGACAGCTCCGCTTTCTACAACGCTCATGTTCGTCTCCTTACGAGTACACAATCACATTTATGATAGTAACAAAAGAATTCCGAATCGCAATATGCTATCGGGTAGAATCAAGCCGATCGTGCCGCCGGGCAATACATCGTGCAATTAGACCGCATCCCGATTTCAACGCTGCTGCATTGGGCTAATGACGCGCATCACGCTTGGTTGTGGAATACCGCGCCGGGGGGAACTATCCGCAATCTGACCTGGCGTGCTGCATGCCAATTATGCCGCGGTTACGGGAAATAATGCTGCTAGGAGCCTGTCCGAGTAATCGCCGGGTTGCGACGGCGTGATTTTTGGCCACCATCAAGAAACGGCGACGATGGCGTACCTGACACGGATGGTACTCCGAGGAGCCGCGCCGCAGGGGGGCCAAAAAGCACACCGCCCCGCGGGGTGGGCCTGAAATGCCCCCTCTGCTTTGTTGTCGGATCTCGCAGACTCATCATTAAGAGTCGGCTCGATCCTCCGCCGCGCATACGGG
>JAJZCT010000037.1 GCA_021828925.1 Planctomycetota bacterium | reverse complement strand
GGGCTGTTTCCACCGCAAATGCCATCAGCAGGCCAGAATTCGTGCTGTGCCGAAGCACCGGAGCATTCAGAACTCTCCGGAAGCACGTCGCGTTTGAACGGCTCGAAATTGTGTTACGCAAGCAGCCCACCCAACGCCAAAGAGACCAGTCAAAATTCCGAACCTATTTTTTTCGCGATGTCCGATTGGGCTTTTTGCGAGCCATTGCTTTTTGCGGATCGGGCTTATCCTCATCGGGCCGGCCCCGTTTGGTAATGGTCCACTGCGCCAGGTAATCCGGATTTGTAACAATTTCGCCGGTTGATCGTAATCGATAATTGGCAGGCATTGCCTGCTTGAGCACGGACGTGTCAGGGGGTAACGAGCACTGATCTTTGCCGTTCGGTAAACGAATAAAGATTCCTTTTGCGGTAATTCGCGAAATAACACCGTGGTATTGCAATTGACGCAGCAATTGGCCCTTGCGATCAAGGTACGTCAGGCCAACGAGAATGCTTTTGCCGACAAATTCATTATCGCTCTGCATAACTGCGCTACCCCAAAGCGTGGTGCTTGCTGGGCAATACCCCTCTTACTGGCTTCGTCGATATCGGTGCACGGGCAAGATAAACGCAGTGAGCTGGATCGGCGGCACGCTGTCTTTTGCCTGCCGGTGCGAAGCTCTGTATTCACCGTACCGGCAAACTGGTGAACGGCCCAAAGAGAAAGATCAATGCGTAAAATGCCAAATTCGCTACCAGTACCAGAATACTCAACGTCATTGCGGCTTTGACCTTCGGGGAAATGCCCACGGCAATGCCCGCTATGGTGCAGCCGAGAATATGCAACTCCAGATCCAGCGCTCCGGCGAATCCGTATTCGGCGATAGGGGCGTGTGGAAGGTAATTAAAATGCACAATCCAATTAACAATCAGACAAGCTATACCGCCAGCCAGTACAATCAGCCAAGCCAGGGTGTGAACGGGCCCGACTGCCTGATTGTTTTCATGGCAGGGAACGAACGATGCGGGATCAAGGGTTAATATTTCCTGACTCATATTGAGGCTTCCTTTATCAAACGTTGAGATTTTAGTGTGAACCGGGCTTGGCGGGCAAGCGATGAGTGAAAAAAATACTGAAAACGTAAATCCAAGCACCGTTTCAGGGGTGCTGACAGCTCTTTTGCGTCTGGCCTTTCCTACTATTGCCGGAACCATCAGCTATACGCTTATGCAGTTTATGGACGGCTGGATGCTATCCATTGTGGACCGTGAGAATCATGCGCATGGTGTAAATCTTGCGGCGGCTTTTAATGGCGGAATCAGCGTATGGGTACTGGTGTCCGCCTGTGTCGGCGTGGCGGGAGTTATCAATACGCTTTCGGCGCAATCGCTGGGGCGGCAGCAAGTCGATGCTCCAGCACTGTTTGCATGGCAAGGTTTGTGGCTGGCGATTGGATCGGCACTGATTTTTGTTCCGCTGATTCCGCTGGTTCCCTGGGCGTTTAAACTGTTAGGCCACCACGGATCTCTGCTGCATCTGGAAACGCTTTTTGCGCAGATCATGCTGGCCATTGCTCCCGTTAACTTTGCCAATTCCATATTGGGAAATTTCTTTCTGGGAGTGCACCGTCCAATTCATCAGTTTACCGCTGGTTTTGCGGGCAATGTGGTTAATCTGATTTTGGATTGGATATTGATTTTCGGTCACCTTGGCGCGCCAAGGCTGGAATTGCTTGGCGCTGCCTGGGCAACGAGTATTGCTTCCGGTGTATCGCTGGGAATTTTGTTGAGTATTTTTTTCGCGCAATCGTATCGCATCCGGTTTCATACCGCGCGGGCGTGGCCCTTGGACTGCACCAAATTGTGGCAGGTATTGCGTATCGGACTGCCTGCGGCACTGCAATCATCAAGTGATATTCTCTGCTGGACCATTTTTTCTCTGGCGTGGGTGGATCATTTCGGCTCCGCCGCAGCCGAGGCACAAAGTGCCGTAATGCGCTACTTGAGTTTGTCCTTTATGCCGGCGGTTGGAATGAGTATGGCCGCCTGCGCTTTGGTGGGCCGGCGAATTGGCCAGCATGACATACCCGGTGCCAAATCCGCTGCCCGCTGGGCGGTGGTTATCAGCATGATATATATGGGTGTTTGCGGACTGATCTTTTTATTTTTTCGCGGAGCGTTGGCCAGTTTCATGCTCGGACCGCCCGCCCAACGGATTATTGCTGAAAGGCTGCTGATATTTTCCGCGATTTTTCAGATATTCGATGGCATGAATATTGTGTATCTTGGTGCCTTGCGCGGGGCTGGGGACACGCTGGTGCCAACGCTTTATACCACCGCTCTGGCATGGGGACTTTGCGTGGTTGGTGGGGGACTGGTCATGTATGTTGAGCCGTCGTGGGGGGCGTCCGGGCCTTGGACCATGGCGACACTTTATGTGTGTATTTCGGGCATTTGGAGTTTTTTGCGGTGGAATAGCCTGGCGTGGCAAAAATTGAATGTTCTGGGGGTGAAATTAATCCAACCGTAACGATCGAAGCACAGCTCCGGCAGATGTGTGATCCATCGATTCATCGCATGGTGTTGGATCGATCGCCAGACAATACCCTGTATTGGCCGCTTTAATTATGCGAATATACCGGTAGCTGGTCGTCGTGACTCGCGGCTGTTAAACCATGACAAAGGCGGGCCGCAACGGATCGCTCGTAAAGCGGGTTAATCGTCATACGCTGGATTGCCGAGTCGTAACTTTGCAGACCCGCCGCTTGCCGATCTGCAGGATCGGTGCATGGCTCACGGATACCTGTATTCTTGGATCCACGACCTTATTACCGTCAAAACTTACCGCGCCGCTTTCCACCAATCGCCGGGCTTCACTCGTGGATGGAGCAAAACCGACCGCCTTGATCAACGTCAGCAGGCCGAGTTGTCCATTCGTGAGCAGGGCAGGGTCAATTTCCTGCACGCCAATTTCCTGCGGTAGCTGTCCCTCGGAAAATCGGCGACGGAAATCGTCGGCGGCGGCCTGGGCATCGGACGCGTTGTGAAATTGTTCCACGATCAAGCGTGCCAGATACTCTTTGGCCTGACGGGGGTGGGTTTGGTTACCATCGGCTAACGTGGCAATTTCCTGTGGCGATAAAGCTGTACAAAGTTCAAACCACTGCTTCATCAGGGAATCCGGAATGCTCATGACTTTTCCAAACTGCTCCTGCGGTGATTCTGAAACCCCAACATAATTCCCCAGAGATTTCCCCATTTTCTGCACGCCATCCGTACCGCAGAGAATGGGCATTATCATGACAATTTGCGGATGCTGCCCCTGAGCAGCCTGCAAATCCCGGCCAACAAGATTATTAAATGTCTGATCCGTTCCGCCGAGTTCCACGTCGGCCTGAATCATCACCGAGTCCCATCCCTGCATCAATGGATACATAAACTCATGAATATAAATAGCCTCACCGGCCTTGTATCGTTCGTTGAACGTGTCTCGCTCCAGCATGCGTGCCACGGTCATCTGTTGCGCCAGCCGCAAAGCGTCTGCGAAGTTCATCGCTGATAACCACTCGCTGTTCCGGCGAATTTCCAGCTTTTCAGCACTGGTATCCAGAATTTTCCCAGCTTGCGCAAAATACGTTTTTGCATTTTCCTCCACCTGCTGTGCGGAAAGCACCGGCCGAGTTTTCTTTTTGCCCGTTGGGTCGCCGATCATGGCGGTAAAGTCTCCAATAATCAGTACCGCGCGGTGCCCCAAATCCTGAAATTGCCGCAATTTACGCAACACCACCGCATGACCAAGATGTAAATCCGGAGCTGTGGGGTCCATACCGAGTTTAATGCGCAGTTGCCGGCGGTCTTTTGCCGCTTGCACCAGCCGATTCTTTAATTCCGCTTCGGAATAAAGATGATCAACGCCCTTGAGGAGCTTTTCCATTGCATCGGTAAGATTGTCATTGGCCGAACCAGTCATTTAAGTAGCTCCAAAAGTAATCTGTTCTTCCGCTTCGTCGAAACGATAATGTTCTTCATAAGTATTGCCCGCAATCACCAGGATCATGGCATCTTGAATCGTGCACCGCTACGCTCTGTCCAAGATCAAAATTGGCTCTCAGCGGCACATACAAGCCTGACATCGAATATCCCCTCCGCCGCTCCTATCCGAAGTGCCGCCGCTGCCGTGCGGGCGCTATCCTGCAGATTTTTCGATATTTGGCCACCGTCCGTCGGGCCAGCGTCAGGCCCTTGGCTTTCAGCTTTTCAACAATTTCATCATCATTGAGCGGATTGAGCTTGTCTTCTTCCGCAATAACGTCCATCAGTTTGGCCTTAATGGCATCGAAACTCACGGTTTCTCCCGATGAATTTTCCATGCCGCCGCTGAAAAAAGCGCGCAATGGAAAAATACCGCGCGGCGTCTGCACATATTTATCGGCTACCGCTCGGCTGACCGTGGCAACATGAATGCCAAGTTGATCGGCCACACTGGTCATGGGAAGCGGCTTGAGAAATTCAGGGCCCATGTCAATAAAATCTTTTTGCGCATCGACCACCACACGCAATACCCTCATCAGGGTATTGCGGCGCTGTTCGATGGCCTCAATAAGCCAGCGGGCATTACGGATATTATTGGAAATAAAGTGGCGCGTGTTGCTATCCACGGATCGGGCGCGGGCCATGCGGCTGTACATGGAATTAATACATAACCGAGGTAAGCGGTCATCGGTCAGACGGATGCGATATTCGCCCGTGTGCTCATCCGGTTCAATGA
Source organism: Planctomycetota bacterium (assembly GCA_021828925.1). Next base: position 7,535 of record JAJZCT010000037.1, on the reverse strand, counting down.
TCGCATCCGGCGCAACCACGGGAACCTGTCTGTCCACCAGTAACCGGCCCGGCCGCGGGTGCAGATGACGGGCCATGAACGATTTCGCTTCGTTGATCTGCTCAAGCGACCAGCCACTTTTCGCCGCGATATGCGGCAGGCGGTTGAGTTCCAGATCTTCCAGATACCGGCTGATTAAAGTCCGGGCTGCCGAGAGGTCCAGGCCCTGATCGCGACTGATGGCATCAATCTGCAACAGCAGTGATTCCTTCAAGTCCCGTGCGCATACACCCGCGGGTTCCAGTCGCTGTTGAAGTATCGGCAGTGCCTTTTCCAGGTCCTCCCGGCGCACGCCGTTCGGCAACTCGCGGCAAATGGTATCCAGACTGTCGCGCAGAAAACCGTCTTCATCCACCCAATCAATTAAAACCGACCCGCCGCGATGAATCGCCGGGGCGATGTCGTCAATCATGTTCCATTGCTGGTGCAGTTCTTCCTGCAATGAAGCACCGCGTGCGACGGTATTGGCCATTGCCTCCATTTTCGGATCACGATCGCCGGCCTTGGCGGAAGAAAGGCGCTGGCCGGGAATGTAATCCTCAAAGCCGTCGCGACTCGGTTCTCCGTCAGTTGTCGCGCTCGAAGGCGATGTTTCCGTCCCGGTCGGCGCGGAAGCTTCCGGCGGTATCCCGGCGACGGGGGTAAGATCCGGGCCTTGATCCAACGTGGATTCCTCTCGCTCAAGGACCGGATTGGCTGCAAGTTCCTGATCAATGCGTTCTTCCAATGCCATGGTCGCTAATTGCAGTATTTCCATGGACTGAATCATCCGTGGAGCCAGCTTCATTCGCTGCTCCATTCGCATGTGTTGAGAGGAATCTAAACGCATTAAACCTACCTGTTCAATCGGCGAAATCCTTTCGCCGCACCATACCAGACCGCATTATAACGCATATTCTGCCGAAGGGCGGAGTATCTGACGCCGATTTGATCCGTGCGGGTGTTTTTTCCCAACATGGATATTTCCCGCCATTTTCGACATGCTGCCGCAGTGAAATGGTATCCGATAAAAAACGGTTTCTATGATCAGCCTTGTTCTGATGCGCAATTTGCCAGCGTTTGGTGGCATCGGTTAGTATTTTCGAGCAACGTAATGGGTTTGCGTTGATTGTGCGCGGCGTTTTCCCGCTTCTGTACTGGACTGGGGTAGATCATGCTGGAATACCGGGTTGGAATTGGATATGACCTGCATCGGACGCAAGCGGGCAGGCCACTGGTTTTGGGAAATATAACCATTCCGCATGCGTTCGGGCTGATCGGGCACTCGGATGCGGATGTGGTTATTCACGCTCTGATTGATGCCATTACCGGGGCGGCGGGTTTGCCGGATGTTGGGCAGTTATTTCCAAATTCTGATCCGCAATATCACGGTATTGATTCGGCTCGTCTGCTGGAACACACCATGGTCGAACTGAAAAAAACACGTTGGACGATCAACAATGTTGATGTGGTGATTATCGCACAAAGTCCCAAAATTTCGCCGCATAAACCGGCCATGCAGCGCCGAGTCTCGGAGTTATTGCAGGTGGCGGCGGAATTCGTCAATATCAAAGGGAAGACCAACGAAACCGTGGATGCAACAGGGCGGGAACAGGCCATTGCGTGCCACTGCGTCGCCCTGTTAAAGCGCGAGGCGTAGAAGCGGTGCATCAAGCACATTTTCAGGCGGGCGCGGGGGACAACCGCACATTGGAGTCTTCATGCGGATATTAGGTATTGATCCGGGATTGCATCTCACCGGTTATGCGGTGGTGGAGGCCAAACGATTTCAGCCTGCGCTGAAAGAAGCGGGGGTTATTCGGTTGAACCCGCGAATGGACGCCTCCCGCCGTCTGGTCGAACTGCATCAGCAGGTCGCCGATTTATTGAAAGAATTTGCGATTGATCAAATGGGCGTTGAGCAACTGTATGCACATTATAAGCATCCACGAACGGCCATTCTCATGGGACACGCACGAGGTGTGATTCTGCTGGCCGCCTCGCAGGCCGATGTGCCCATTACTCATTTACCCAGCACACTGGTGAAGAAAATGATCACCGGCAATGGCCATGCCGGTAAGGCCCAGATTCAGAAATCGGTCATGATGTTGTGCCATTTGCCAAAACCGCCAACGCCGGCTGACACGGCGGACGCCATTGCCATTGCCTGGGTGCTGGCGAACCGGCTTACTCGCATAAGTCCCTGAACATTGGCAATTTTCATGGCTGTGGATATGTTGGAACTGTACGCGGTAGACGCTTAGGCGCGGAGATGCAATGCTGACGCTCTTGGTGGTTATTCTGGTGCTGGTGCTGGCGGTAAGCGTCATGCAGATGCTGCTGCTTACACGGCAAAATGGCTCTGCGCTGAAAACACAGTTGGAAAATCTCGAAAAGTCACTGGAAAAAGTGGAGCGATCCATCCGTGACGACCTTGCGCGCAACCGCGAGGAAAGCACCTCCGCAGCGCAAAAGGCCCGTGAGGAACTCTCGGCAAATCTCAAGCTTGGGGGCGACAGTATCAACCGGCAGCTTGCCGGTATGGCGCTTTCAACCGAGCAGCGGCTCGATGCCGTGCGAAATGCGGTGGAACAACGGTTGACCGCCATTCAGACGGATAACGCGCTGAAGCTGGAGCAGATGCGGGCGACAGTGGATGAAAAGCTGCAAAGCACACTGGAAAAGCGGCTTGGAGATTCGTTCAAACAGGTTTCGGACCGCCTGGAGCAGGTACACAAAGGACTGGGAGAAATGCAATCTCTGGCTGGAAGCGTGGGAGATTTAAAGCGGGTAATGACCAACGTAAAGACGCGCGGAACCTGGGGTGAAGTACTGGTGGAGAATTTGCTTTCGCAGATATTAAGCCCGGGGCAGTTTGAAAAGAACTTCAAACCCAGGCAATCAAGCGGGGAGGTTGTGGAATTCGCCATTAAGCTGCCGGGGCGGGCGGAAGAGGGGCAGGACGCGGTCTGGTTGCCGATAGATTCAAAATTTCCCAAGGAAGATTTTGAAGCCTTGGGGGCCGCACAGGATCGGGCGGACTCCGTTGCAATGGAAGCGGCGGGGCGGGCATTGGAAGCGCGCATCAAACTCTTTGCGCAGGACATATCAACCAAATACCTTAATCCGCCCCGCACCACCGATTTCGGTATTATGTTTTTACCCAGCGAGGGGCTGTATGCCGAGGTGATTCGTCGCGTGGCCCTGATGGAACAGCTTCAACGCGAGTATCGTGTGGTGATTGCCGGACCAACCACACTCGCGGCGTTGCTCAACAGCCTGCAAATGGGATTCCGAACACTGGCAATTCAGCAGCGTTCCAGCGAAGTCTGGAAAGTGCTGGGGGCGGTAAAAACGGAATTTGGAAAATTTGGCGATCTGCTTGACGCCGTGAAGAAGAAAATCGACCAGGCCTCCACTACCATTGACGATGCGGCGCGAAAATCCCGAACCATCGGTACAAAGCTTCGCGATGTTCAGGAATTATCCGCCGATCAAGCTGAAACCATGCTCAATCTGGATGGTACTATCCGGCACGATCCATTGGCCTGATGTTGGCGATTTGAGTAAGCTACTGCCACATATAAAAGAAATTCGGATGCAACAGCGCACTCATATCCGCACCATCGAGGTTCAGGTTCATTAAATTAAATTGCGTGCTGCGCGGCGGCGGCATATTGCTTCGGGCATAGATGGATCCGCTGGACTGGCTGTAGCGTTTGTAGATTACCACATTGGCATGGCGAATATGAGCCATTTTTTTAGCCAATTTAATCGCCGATTCCAAGCCCCCCAGGCCATTGATCAGATGATCGTGAAAAGCATCCTCACCGGTAACGGGGCGGCCGTCGGTCAACTCCGGCCAATCCATGGGATTTACCGCCGGGTGTGTCTTTTTAACAATCTTAAGAAATCTCGCATAAAACTGCGAGACAAATCCCTGAATGATTCTTTTGTTTTCCGGTGTCATGGCATGAAATGGCGAAGCGGTGTCTTTATTTGGTCCGCTGACAAAAACCGGTGCCTGCACGCCGAGATAACGCAGGGTGCGGTGAAAATTGAACAACTGGACGATCACGCCAATGGAACCGGTAATAGTCGTCGGGTACGCCATCTGATAACTCGCGGCGCAAGACACATAATATCCGCCGCTGGCGCAAACATCCATCATCGACGCAATGACCGGCATGTGTGTTTTCCGTCTGAATGCAAGAATCTCATGGTACATCATGGCACTGGATGTCACCGTCCCACCGGGTGTATTCATCCGCAATACCACGGCTTTTACGCGAGAGTCATGCTCGATACGGGTCAGGGTCTCCTTGAGATCACTGACGGGATTGTGTCCGCCGCCCAAAAGTCCGCCGGCCGATCCGTCCATGAGCATGCCGCTGATATTGACGATGGCAATACGATTGTTGACAAACCAGTGCGAACTTTTCCTTACCATCCGCGGATGAATTCCGCCGTGGGTCGGCACCAGACTGATCTGAATCGTGCGGTTACTGCAACCGGTGAGCGCCAGAAGCGAAAGCAACAGGCCGCCCGCAACCGCAACCCGTCCGGTGCGTATCATCAACTTTCTGGCACGCCCCGATAATGTATCCGTTTGCCGCATAAAGCTTGTCCCGGTAAAAGTTGCACGGTGCAGTTTTGTCAACGGTTTAATGGCTTTTTACGTTCTACAATTTGCATGAGATTGCCTTCGCAATCAACAAACGAAATCAGTCTGCCGCCGCCCACGGCTCCAACCACCGATCCAACGAATCCCACGCCCTGTCCGGCGAGGTGCGTATAGGCTTCATCAAAATCTTCAACCATCCAGGCAACGTGGCTGATACCGGGATCATGGCTTTCGCGCGGTCGGCGAACATGCTCGTTGCGCGGCATGATTTCCAGCATCATGCCGCCAAAGGCATTGCGGCATGTGGGCGGACCGATCAGATACGTGCGCTGCCCGGTGCTTTCCATCGGTTCCGTCTGCGCCAGAATGATCATGCCAAGCATCCGACTGTACCATTGCACCATCTGCTCAGTGTTATCGGCGGCGATAGCCACATGATCCAAGCCGCTGGTTAATTTAATTGTCACCCTTTGCGCTCCGTTCGTTTTATCAGGGCAGTACGATATTTTCGGCTCAGTCAACTTCCTTGGCGTTGATCCAACGCATCATCTTGCGCAATTTACGGCCAATGACCTCCACGGGGTGTTTGGCGTCCGCTTCATAAAGTGCTTTAAACTTCGGCTTGCCGGCGCGGTGCTCGGCCATCCATTCCGCGGCGAATTTACCCGACGTGATTTCATCGAGAATCTTCTGCATTTCCTTTTTGGTTTCTTCCGTAACAATACGCGGGCCTCGTGTAAGGTCGCCATACTCCGCCGTATTGCTGATGCTGTAACGCATGTAATTCAAGCCGCCCTGATAAATCAGATCGACAATAAGTTTGACTTCATGCACGCATTCAAAATAGGCCATTTCAGGCGGGTACCCATTTTTTACCAGCGTTTCAAAGCCCGCCTTGATCAACGCGGAAAGACCACCGCACAAAACCGCCTGTTCACCGAACAGATCTGTTTCACACTCATTTTTGAAACTCGTTTCGATAATCCCGGCCCGGGCTCCACCAACACCATTACCCCACGCCAGGGCCGTTTTCATGGCATGGCCGCTGGCGTCCTGATGCACCGCGACCAGACAGGGCACGCCGCCACCCTTGACATATTCGCTTCGTACCAGATGCCCCGGACCTTTGGGGGCTATCATGACGACATCGACATCCTTCGGTGGGACGATTTGCTTAAAGTGAATGCCGAACCCATGCGTTGCGCCGAATGTCTTGCCTGCCTTGAGATGCGGACCGATGTCGCGGGCGTAAATTTCCGGCTGCAATTCATCAGGCAGCGTTGCGATAATCAGATCAGCGGCTTTGACGGCGTCCGCTATGGGCATGGGATCAAAGCCGTGTTCAATGGCCAGTTTTCCATTGGCCGAGTCGCGGCGATTGGCCACGATAACCTTCACGCCGCTGTCACGCAGATTTTGGGCATGGGCGTGACCCTGTGAACCATAACCCAGAACCGCTACCGTTTTTCCCGCCAGTCCGGAAATGGGAGCTTCATTCTCATAATATATTTTCAGTGTGGTTTCGTTTCCTGACATCTACTTTACCTTTTGCTATAAGCCTTGTTACTACAACAAAATCAACAAGCGCATAAGAATAGAGGATCAAACGCGGAGGGTCAAATACCCAACTCCATCAATCGGCGCAAAATCCCCAATGCCGAATCATTTTATCTGCGGCGGCGGGCCAGGAGCATCAAGCCCATTGCGGCCGAACCGGTCAGCACCAGAATGGCGGTGGGGGGCGTCGCAACGGCCGATGCGGAAGCGGGCATTGTCAACGTGATTGCATCAACGAAAAATTGCCCGGATGCGGGCTTGATTGTGAGATAGTGCTGAGTGCTGTTGAGGTTATCAAGCAGAAAAGTTGTGGAAGTCGAACTGTTGCCCGTGGAGAGCTTTAATGTTTTCAAATACGTGCCGGCCTTCCCCGGATTTTTTCCGTACCACACTTTCGCAACATCGGGGCCACTGATACTGGAAATAAACACGCCGAGTGTTGCGGTTTTGACTGAACTGGTTTGTGATGCCAATTCAATCAGGGCGGCTAAATCAAATTGCACATAGCCGACATACGTTGTCTTAATTTTTTTGACCGTTGCCGCGTATCTAAATAACTCCTTATTCGGCTGATCGGTGCCGGGCAGCGGATAGGGCAGCGAACTGTCAGCAAGCCCCAGACCATTGACGGTTTGGTTGACGGTCTTGCCAAACAGGTCCGCGGCGGAGATAAGTGCCTGTTTTCTTCCCTGCTTTTGAGACTCGTAACCGGTGGCGGCGATGGTAAGGCTCGGATTTCCCGGCAGTGCCGCACCGGCGGTGATTTGGCCGGTATACGATTCGGTTGTCGGCAGCGCTCCGGCCGGAGCTGCGAAGCTCCATGTTATGGTCGTCGATGCATCTGCCGCGGCGGTCGCGCAACAAGTTGCCACCAGCGCTACGAACGAAATAATATTCTTGAAAGATCGTTGCCATGCCGGGAAGTTGGCACAGCAGGGGAAAGTGGGGCTTTGAAATCCGGACACGTCCATTGTCCTTTCCACGGGAGTTCATCCTTGCCGGCAAACATCACACATCATGTGCGACGTTTGCCGGACGCCCGTTTTGGTCAACCCATTTCTGAAAACCGTTGATTTCAACCCATAACCAAATAACTACTTTACCGAAAGCCGCAATAAAAATCAAATATTTTATTCGATAGCAGTACGGTTTCAGCCGGTGTATTCTTATGCGGCTTAATCTCAGTTTCCTGTGGCGGGCGGTGTGACTTTCGCCGCCCAGTCCTATTGCGTCGATAAACAAGGCCCTTCCAGCTTTTAGCATCGGCTGTCAAATTGACGTGGTAATAAATGGAAATTACTTTCACAGCCATGCATGGAATGATTCGACATTTATG